>NZ_JBQQBS010000099.1:0-19534 GCF_052245395.1 Streptomyces sp. 4N124 | reverse complement strand
CCTCGGGACCGGCGGACAGCGCGCGCACCGGACCCGTCACATCCAGTTTCGCGTCGTGGCGGGCCGCCAGCCTGCCGACCGCGTCCGGGGGCGAGGCGCCGTCGAGGTCGGCGGGGGTACCCCCGGCAACCAGGGCGCGGGCCTCGACGAGGTTCTGCCGGGCCGTCTCGTCCATGAGGGCCAGGTGACGGCGGGCCTGTGCCGGGTCGTGGTCGAACTCGGCCTCGACGGCCTGGATCAGCATCAGCAGGCTGGTGAAGCCCTGGGCGAGGGTGTCGTGGATCTCCCGCGCCATCCGCTCCCGCTCCGCGAGCGCTCCGTGCGCCGACGAGAGCCGGGAGACCTCGTGGCGGCTGGCGTCCAGCTCCGCGATCAGCTCGGCCCGTTCCTGGCTCTGCTCGATGATCCGGATGATCCAACTGCCGAGCGCCACCGAGAAGACGAGGGTGATTGCGGCGAACACCGCGTTGAAGAAGACCTCCTGGGCGCCGGGCCGCCACAGCAGCGCCCAGCCCGCCACGGGCACGAGGTTGATGACCGCCACGGCCGTCAGCGCCCACCGCATGCGCAACGCCATGAAGCACGGAGGCACGAGCGCGAAGGTGAGCACCCTTGTCTCGCCGACCAGCACCGCCGACGGCAGGAACAGCGCCAGCGCCACCGCCAGGAAACGCACCGCCTGCCGCTCGTCGGGCGGGTCACCGCACAGGACGGGGCGCCCCACCCACACGTACAGGGGAGCCAGCGGCGTCAGCAGCGCGGCCGCGACGGCACGGACCGGCCACCCCGGGAACCCCGCGCCGAGCACGTAGACCAGGGTGGCCAGCCAGATCAGCGCGAAGTACGTGTCCCAGAGCCGGAACGAGCGGGCCCAGGTGTACGCGCCCCCAGCTCCCGCCCGCCCGTTCATCCGTCGCGCCGGTTCTTCCACCGGAAGGTCAGCAGGCACAGCACCAATCCTCCGACGCACCACGCCCCGAGCACCAGCGCGACCCTGCCCAGCTCCCAGCTCCCGGCCTGCTCCAGCACCTGCGCCGACTCCGGCAGGAACACCCCGCGCAGCCCCTGGCACATCCACTTCAGCGGGAACAGCGCCCCGATGTTCAGCATCCAGTCCGGGATGGTGTCGATGGCGATGTACACCCCGGAGATGAACTGCAGCACCAGGAAGGGGAGGACGACCACGGAGGTCGCGCTCTTGCCGGACTTGGGCACCGAGCTGATCGCGATGCCGAGCAACGCGCACGCCGTGAGACCCAGCACGAAGATCCACGCGAAGTCGAACCACGTGCGCACGTCCGACGGCAGGTCGACGTCGTACAGGGTCGTCCCGACGAGCAGCAGAATCGCCGTCTCCATGAGACCGGTGACGAGAACCAGCCAGATCTTGCCGAGAAAATACGCGGCCGGCGGCATCGGCGTGCCGCGCAGCCGTCGCAGCACCTTCTCGTCCCGCTCGATGGCGATCGAGATACCGAGCGACTGGAAACTCGTCGACATGATGCCGGCGGCCATCATCGCCGGCACGTACAGCTGGGAGGCGGTGATGCCCGCGCCTTCGACGTCGTCTTTGAAGATCGACGCGAACAGGAAGAGGAACACCACCGGGAAGGCGAAGGTGAACACCACCTGGTCGCGCTGCCGGAAGAACTGCTTGATCTCCAGCCCGCCCCGCTGCAGACCGAGCCCCCAGGCGCCGGGCAGCCGCTGCGGACGCGTCCCCGTCCCGGCTCGTACGGCGGTCGTGGTCATCGCGCGTCCTCCTGTCCGGTCAGCCGGAGATAGACGTCCTCCAGCGTGGGGCGGCTCACCCGCAGCCCCGGGATCTCACCGTCGAAGCGGTGCATGAGCTCGGCGACGGTCTTGGTGGGCGTGGCCGTCTGCGCGGCGCGCGGGGTGCCGTCGGCCTCCGTCCACGCGACGGTGGCCTCGGTGCCGTGGCGCTCCCGCAGCACACCGGGCTCGCCCTCGGCGACCACCCGGCCCTGAGAGATGATCGCCAGCCGGTGCGCGAGCGCCTCCGCCTCCTCCAGGTAGTGCGTGGTCAGCAGGATCGTCGTGCCCTCGTCCGCCAGTTTGCGGATCAGCTCCCAGAACTGCCGCCGGGCCGCCGGGTCGAACCCGGTCGTCGGCTCGTCCAGAAGCAGCAGCTCGGGCCCGCCGATCACGCCGAGTGCCACGTCCAGCCGCCGCCGCTGCCCACCCGACAGCGCCTTGATCCGGCTGCCCGCCTTGGCCTCCAGACCCACCAGGCCGATGACCTCCTCGGGGTCCCGGGCCCTCGGGTAGTAGCGCGCGAAATGCCGTACGGTCTCGCGGACCGTCAACTCGGCGGGCGCCGATTCGTCCTGCCAGACGATTCCGACACGCGAGCGCCACGCGCGCGTGCCCGTCGCCGGATCCGCCCCGAGCACCTGGACCTCGCCCGCGTCCCGGGTGCGATTGCCCTGAAGGATCTCCACCGTGGTGCTCTTGCCCGCCCCGTTGGGCCCCAGCAGGCCGAACACCTCGCCCTGGCGAATGCCCAGGTCTATCCCGTCTACCGCGGTCACGTCCCCGTACTGCTTGCGCAGCCCCCGTACGTCCACCGCGAGTCCGTTCGCGTGTGTGGTCATGGGAACGAGCGTCGTCCGGAACCGAACGGTCCGGGACGACCATGCGTACCTCCTTATGTCCATCGAACGGTGGATACACGGACGCGTGCGGCACAATGGCCCTGCCGGAAGAAGGTCCAGTTCTCAAGTGACGGAATCGGCGGAATGAGCAAGACGACAGTCAACGACGTCTCCACCGACCACGAGCCGGAGCGCGCCGCCCCCTCGCCGCGCGCGGAGGGTGGCAGTCGTGCACTCGCCCTGCTGCTGGTGATCACCGGTGCGGCCGGACTGCTCGCCGCGTGGGTCATCACGATCGACAAGTTCAAGCTGCTCGAGGCCAAGGTCGAGGGCAAGTCCTTCACTCCCGGCTGCAGCCTGAACCCCGTCGTCTCCTGCGGCAGCGTCATGGAGAGCGACCAGGCCTCGGCCTTCGGGTTCCCCAACCCGATGCTCGGCCTCGTGACCTACGGCATCGTCATCTGCGTCGGTATGAGCCTGCTCGCCGGTGCCCGCTTCCCGCGCTGGTACTGGCTGACCTTCAACGCCGGCACGCTCTTCGGCGTCGGCTTCTGCGCCTGGCTGACGTTCCAGTCCCTGTACCGGATCAACGCGCTGTGCCTGTGGTGCTGCCTGGCCTGGGTCGCGACGATCATCATGTTCTGGTACGTGACGTCGTTCAACATCCGCAAGGGATTCCTGCCCGCGCCGAACTGGCTCAAGGGCTTCTTCGGCGAGTTCACCTGGGTCCTGCCCGTCCTGCACATCGGCATCATCGGCATGCTGATCCTGACCCGCTGGTGGGACTTCTGGACCAGCTGACGGACTGGCCCGCTCCATGCCGGACGGCCCCGGAGTTCCGGGGCCGTCCGGCATTGTCAGTGCGGTGAACTAGGGTTTTGAGCGTGGAGCCCGACCTGTTCACCGCCGCAGCAGAAGAACGCCAGGAGAAGGACCCGTCCAGCAGCCCTCTGGCCGTTCGGATGCGCCCGCGCACCCTCGACGAGGTCGTGGGCCAACAGCACCTGCTGAAGCCGGGCTCACCCCTGCGCAGACTGGTCGGCGAGGGCGCCTCCGGCCCCGCCGGACCCTCCTCGGTGATCCTCTGGGGCCCGCCCGGCACCGGCAAGACGACCCTGGCGTATGTCGTGTCGAAGGCCACCAACAAGCGCTTCGTGGAGCTGTCGGCGATCACCGCGGGCGTCAAGGAGGTCCGCGCGGTCATCGACGGCGCCCGCCGTGCCACCGGCGGCTTCGGCAAGGAGACCGTCCTCTTCCTCGACGAGATCCACCGCTTCAGCAAGGCCCAGCAGGACTCCCTGCTCCCGGCCGTCGAGAACCGCTGGGTGACCCTGATCGCGGCGACGACGGAGAACCCGTACTTCTCCGTGATCTCCCCCCTGCTCTCCCGCTCGCTCCTCCTCACCCTCGAACCCCTCACGGACGACGACATCAGGAGCCTCATCGAGCGGGCCCTGTCCGACGAGCGGGGCCTCAAGGACGCGGTCACCCTCCCCGAGGACACCGAGGCCCACCTCCTGCGCATCGCCGGCGGCGACGCCCGCCGCGCCCTGACCGCCCTGGAGGCCGCCGCCGGGGCCGCGCTCGACAAGGGCGAGACGGAGATCGGCCTCACCACCCTGGAGGAGACGGTCGACCGGGCGGCGGTGAAGTACGACCGCGACGGCGACCAGCACTACGACGTGGCCAGCGCCCTCATCAAGTCGATCCGCGGCTCCGACGTCGACGCGGCCCTGCACTACCTGGCCCGCATGATCGAGGCCGGCGAGGACCCCCGCTTCATCGCCCGCCGCCTGATGATCTCCGCCAGCGAGGACATCGGCCTCGCCGACCCGAACGCGCTGCCGATAGCCGTGGCCGCCGCCCAGGCCGTCGCCATGATCGGCTTCCCCGAGGCCGCCCTCACCCTCAGCCACGCCACCATCGCCCTGGCCCTCGCCCCCAAGTCCAACTCCGCGACGTCCGCCATCGGCGCCGCCATGGAGGACGTACGCAAGGGACTGGCGGGCTCTGTCCCCCCGCACCTGCGCGACGGGCACTACAAGGGCGCGGCCAAGCTCGGTCACGCGCAGGGGTATGTGTATCCGCACGACCTGGCCGAGGGCATCGCCGAGCAGCAGTACGCCCCGGACGCCCTCAAGGACCGGGAGTACTACACGCCGACGCGGCACGGCGCCGAGGCGCGGTACGCGGACGCGGTGGAGTGGACCCGCAAGCACCTCGGTCGCAAGCGGTCCTGAGCACCCTGTAGAATCACTCGAAGTGCTGTGTCCTGTGCAGTCAGAACAGGACGGTCAGCCGGAGAACCGGTCCTCGCGGACCGGCTCCAGGAGCGTCGCGCACCGTTCGAATGGTGTCGCGGGCAGCCCACCACCACTCGTCGTACGACGGGACCGGTCGGTGGGTCACTCGCGTGCTGCACGTATGTGCCCAGACCAGGGAGCGGCTGCCCAGCAGGTCCGACCGACCGGACCCGCAGGGTTTCCCAGGCTGCGGATGCGACCTCCCTCAACCCTGACAAGCCGATAACCAGGAAAGAAGAAGCAGTGGCGAACCAGCCCCGCCCCAAGGTCAAGAAGTCGCGTGCCCTCGGCATCGCGCTGACCCCGAAGGCCGTCAAGTACTTCGAGGCCCGTCCCTACCCGCCGGGTGAGCACGGCCGTGGCCGCAAGCAGAACTCGGACTACAAGGTCCGTCTGCTGGAGAAGCAGCGTCTGCGTGCGCAGTACGACGTGTCCGAGCGCCAGCTCGTCCGCGCCTACGAGCGCGCCTCCAAGGTTCAGGGCAAGACCGGTGAGGCCCTGATCATCGAGCTGGAGCGTCGTCTCGACGCGCTGGTCCTGCGTTCGGGCATCGCCCGCACGATCTACCAGGCCCGCCAGATGGTCGTCCACGGCCACATCGAGGTCAACGGCCAGAAGGTCGACAAGCCGTCCTTCCGCGTCAAGCCCGACGACGTCGTGATGGTCCGTGAGCGCAGCCGCGAGAAGACCCTCTTCTCCATCGCCCGTGAGGGCGGCTTCGCCCCCGACGGCGAGACCCCGCGCTACCTCCAGGTGAACCTCCGCGCCCTGGCCTTCCGCCTGGACCGCGAGCCGAACCGCAAGGAGATCCCGGTGATCTGCGACGAGCAGCTCGTCGTCGAGTACTACGCCCGCTGATCACCGGCAGGCCGTAGCACCTCAGCCCGCCGTCTCCCCGCCCTTCCGGGCGGGCGAGGCGGCGGGCTTGCGCATGTCCGAGGCGCCCCGCCCCTGCCGTACCGCCGCCGGTTCGACCGCCTCGCCCTCGCCCAGCGCCTCTACGACGGCGCAGGCGACGAACTCCGGATCGCGCACGGGCGCCGGCGCGGCCGGGCAACTCATGTGTGCGCGGGCCGTAATCCGGTACGGAGCGGCATGCCCGGCGCGATAGGCTCGACCCACGACTTTTTCGATGTAGAGGCACGTTTCAGGGAGCGGGTGCACACAGTGTCCGGTGGAGAGGTGGCCGGGATCCTGGTGGCCGTCTTCTGGGCGATCCTGGTCTCCTTCCTCGCCGTCGCACTGGTGAGGCTGGCCCAGACGCTCAAGGCGACCACCAAGCTCGTCGCGGACGTGACCGACCAGGCCGTCCCGCTCCTGGCAGACGCCTCCGCGGCGGTGCGTTCCGCGCAGACCCAGATCGACCGGGTCGACTCGATCGCGTCGGACGTCCAGGAGGTCACGTCGAACGCGTCCGCGCTCTCGACCACCGTCGCCTCCACCTTCGGCGGCCCCCTGGTCAAGGTCGCGGCCTTCGGTTACGGCGTGCGCCGGGCCATCGGCGGCCGCAAGGACGACGTGCCCGCGAAGGAGCCCCGACGTACCGTGATCGTGGGCCGCACCCTCCCGGCCGCACGGCGGGCGAAGCGGAAGAAGGACTGAGCGAACCGATGTTCCGCCGTACGTTCTGGTTCACCACGGGCGTCGCCGCCGGCGTGTGGGCCACCACCAAGGTCAACCGCAAGCTGAAGCAGCTGACCCCCGAGAACCTCGCCGCGACCACGGCCAACAAGGCGCTCGAGGCCGGTCACCGGCTCAAGGACCGCGCGGTGGGCTTCGCGCTCGACGTCCGCGACGGCATGGCCCAGCGGGAGGCCGAGCTGGGGGAGGCACTGGGGATCAACGAGAACCCCGAACTCCCCGCACCCCGGCGCTTCGCCGCCATCGAGAACCGCACCACCCCGAAGTCCGTCGACAGCGACAGGACGACGTACTCGTACAACCGGAATGAGGACCACTGATGGAGTCGGCTGAGATCCGCCGCCGCTGGCTGAGCTTCTTCGAGGAGCGCGGGCACACCGTCGTCCCTTCGGCGTCGCTCATCGCGGACGACCCGACTCTGCTCCTCGTCCCGGCCGGCATGGTGCCCTTCAAGCCCTACTTCCTGGGCGAGGTCAAGCCGCCGTACGCCCGCGCCACCAGCGTGCAGAAGTGCGTGCGCACGCCGGACATCGAAGAGGTCGGCAAGACCACCCGGCACGGCACGTTCTTCCAGATGTGCGGCAACTTCTCCTTCGGCGACTACTTCAAGGAAGGCGCCATCAAGTACGCCTGGGAGCTGCTCACCAGCCCTCAGGACAAGGGTGGTTACGGCCTGGAGCCGGAGAAGCTGTGGATCACGGTCTACGAGCAGGACGACGAGGCCGAGCGCATCTGGCGTGATGTGATCGGCGTCCCCGCCGAGCGCATCCAGCGCCTCGGCATGGGCCCCAACTTCTGGTCCATGGGCGTCCCGGGCCCGTGCGGGCCGTGCTCCGAGATCAACTACGACCGTGGTCCGGAGTTCGGCGAAGAGGGCGGCCCCGCCGTCAACGACGAGCGGTACGTGGAGATCTGGAACCTGGTCTTCATGCAGTACGAGCGCGGCGAGGGCACCGGCAAGGAGGACTTCCCGATCCTCGGTGACCTGCCCGCCAAGAACATCGACACAGGCCTCGGCATGGAGCGCCTCGCCATGATTCTGCAGGGCGTGCAGAACATGTACGAGATCGACACCTCCATGGCCGTCATCAAGAAGGCCACCGAGCTGACGGGCGTGCACTACGGCGCCGCCCACGAGTCGGACGTCTCCCTCCGCGTCGTCACCGACCACATGCGGACGTCCGTGATGCTCATCGGCGACGGCGTCACCCCCGGCAACGAGGGCCGTGGCTACGTCCTGCGCCGCATCATGCGCCGCGCCATCCGCAACATGCGCCTGCTCGGCGCCACCGGTCCGGTCGTCAAGGAACTGATCGACACGGTCATCGAGATGATGGGCCAGCAGTACCCCGAGCTCATCACCGACCGGGAGCGCATCGAGAAGGTCGCCCTCGCCGAGGAGAACGCCTTCCTCAAGACGCTGAAGGCCGGCACCAACATCCTCGACACGGCCGTCAGCGACACCAAGCAGGCCGGTGGCACCGTCCTCGCCGGTGACAAGGCCTTCCTGCTCCACGACACCTGGGGCTTCCCGATCGACCTCACCCTGGAGATGGCCGCCGAACAGGGCCTCTCCGTGGACGAGGACGGCTTCCGCCGCCTGATGAAGGAGCAGCGGGAGCGCGCCAAGGCCGACGCCCAGGCCAAGAAGACTGGCCACGCCGGCACCGGCGCCTACCGTGAGATCGCCGACACCGCCGGTGAGACCGAGTTCATCGGTTACACCGACACCGAGGGCGAGTCCACGATCGTCGGCATCCTCGTCGACGGCGTCTCCTCGCCGGCCGCCACCGAGGGCGACGAGGTCGAGATCGTCCTCGACCGCACGCCGTTCTATGCCGAGGGCGGCGGCCAGATCGGCGACACCGGTCGGATCAAGGTCGACACCGGCGCCGTCATCGAGATCCGCGACTGCCAGAAGCCGGTCCCGGGTGTGTACGTCCACAAGGGCGTCGTCCAGGTCGGCGAGGTCACCGTCGGAGCCAAGGCCAGCGCCTCCATCGACGACCGGCGCCGCAAGGCCATCGCCCGCGCCCACTCGGCCACGCACCTCACCCACCAGGCCCTGCGCGACGCCCTCGGCCCGACGGCCGCCCAGGCCGGTTCCGAGAACCAGCCCGGCCGCTTCCGCTTCGACTTCGGTTCCCCGTCCGCCGTTCCCACGGCCGTGATGACCGACGTCGAGCAGAAGATCAACGAGGTGCTCGCCCGCGACCTGGACGTCCGCGCCGATGTCATGGGCATCGACGAGGCCAAGAAGCAGGGCGCCATCGCCGAGTTCGGCGAGAAGTACGGCGACCGGGTCCGCGTCGTCACCATCGGCGACTTCTCCAAGGAGCTGTGCGGCGGCACGCATGTGCACAACACCGCCCAGCTGGGCCTGGTGAAGCTGCTCGGTGAGTCGTCCATCGGCTCGGGCGTCCGCCGTATCGAGGCTCTGGTCGGCGTGGACGCCTACAACTTCCTCGCCCGCGAGCACACGGTCGTCGCCCAGCTCCAGGAGCTGATCAAGGGCCGCCCGGAGGAGCTCCCGGAGAAGGTCTCCGCCATGCTCGGCAAGCTGAAGGACGCCGAGAAGGAGATCGAGAAGTTCCGCGCCGAGAAGGTTCTCCAGGCCGCCGCCGGTCTCGTCGAGTCCGCCAAGGACGTACGCGGCGTCGCTCTCGTCACCGGCCAGGTCCCGGACGGCACCACCGCCGACGACCTGCGCAAGCTGGTCCTCGACGTGCGCGGCCGCATCCAGGGCGGACGGGCCGCCGTGGTCGCCCTGTTCACCACCGTGGGCGGCAAGCCGCTGACGGTCATCGCCACCAACGAGGCCGCCCGCGAGCGCGGCCTCAAGGCCGGTGACCTGGTCCGTGCCGCCGCCAAGACCCTCGGCGGCGGCGGTGGCGGCAAGCCGGACCTCGCCCAGGGCGGCGGCCAGAACCCGGCCGCCATCGGCGAGGCCGTCGACGCCGTCGAGCGCCTCGTGGCGGAAACGGCCAAGTGAGCGGAGCCGAACACGTCATGCGCCGCGGCCGTCGCCTCGCGATCGACGTCGGGGACGCCCGTATCGGGGTCGCCTCGTGCGACCCCGACGGGATCCTCGCCACACCGGTCGAGACGGTCCCGGGACGTGACATCCCGGCCGCCCACCGCCGGCTGAGGCAACTCGTCGAGGAGTACGAGCCGATCGAAGTCGTCGTCGGTCTTCCTCGCTCCCTCAAGGGGGGCGAGGGACCGGCCGCGGTCAAGGTTCGCGCCTTCGCCCAGGAACTGGCCAAAGGCATCGCGCCGGTACCTGTCAGACTCGTGGACGAACGCATGACCACGGTGACGGCCAGTCAGGGACTGCGCGCCTCGGGCGTGACGTCGAAGAAGGGCCGGTCCGTCATCGACCAGGTCGCCGCTGTGATCATCTTGCAGCAGGCGCTCGAATCCGAACGGGTGTCAGGTAAAGCCCCGGGCGAGGGCGTCGAAGTGGTCATCTGATCGCGATACGGTAACGTTCCGCGCGATGCGGCGGTGTTCGAACAGCCACCGCACAAAGAGAGGCGGGACGGAAGCCGAGCCGAAAGCCGCGCGACCGCCGCCTCGCGGCTCTAGGGGATCGATGACTGAGTATGGCCGGGGCCAAGGCTCCGAACCGTGGCATCCGGAGGACCCGTTGTTCGGGGACGGCGGATGGGAAGGGCAGCAGCAGGGCCACGCGGCTCAGCAGCCTGCCTACGGCGGCCAGCCGCAGCACTATCCGCAGCAGCCGCAGCAGCCGCAGTACGGCGACTGGGGCACCGGCGAGCAGTCCGGATACGACCAGTCGCAGCAGCAGTACCAGCAGCAGTACGACCCGCAGCAGTACGGCGGCCAGGGACACCAGCAGTACGACGAGAACGGCTGGCCCACCGGCACGCACGCGCAGACCCCCTACCCCGACCCGGCGGACCCGTACGGCCAGCAGGCCGTGGGCTACGACGGGCAGCAGCCCGACTACTACGGCACACCGGACGCCTACCCGCCGCCGGAGCCACCGAGCCGACGGCGCGAGGAGCCCGAGCCGCGGACCGACTGGGACCCCGGCCCCGACCAGGGCGAGCACGCCTTCTTCGCGGGCGGGGACGATGACGACGACTCCGACGAGCCCGGGGACGGCAGCGGGCGCGGCGACCGGCGGAGCAGGGGCGGCAAGCCGAAGAAGCGCCGCAGTGGATGTGCCTGCCTGGTGGTCGTCCTTGTCTTCGGCGGCGGCCTGGCCGGTGTCGGGTATTTCGGCTACCAGTTCTACCAGGATCGTTTCGGCGCGGCCCCGGACTACGCGGGTGACGGCACCGGCGAGTCGGTGACCGTTGAGATCCCCAAGGGCGCGTTCGGATCCGAGATCGGGCGGCGGCTGAAGGCGGCCGGTGTCGTGAAGAGCGTCGACGCGTTCATCTCCGCTCAGCAGCAGAACCCCGACGGAGACAAGATCCAGGCGGGCGCTTACCTGCTGAAGAAGGAGATGTCCGCGGCCAGCGCCGTCGAGCTGATGCTCGACCCCAAGAGCCAGAACAACCTGATCATCGCCGAGGGCACGCGGAACGCGGCGATCTACAAGGAGATCGACAAGCGCCTCGAACTGTCGAAGGGCACCACGGCGAAGGCCGCGAAGGCGAAGTACAAGGATCTCGGGCTGCCCGACTGGGCGTTGAACCACCCGAACGTGAAGGACCCGCTGGAAGGGTTCCTCTACCCCTCCAGCTACGCGGTCAGCAAGGGGCAGAAGCCGGAGGCCATCCTCAAGGAGATGGTCGCCCGGGCCAGCGACACGTACGAAGAGCTCGGCCTGGAGAAGAAGGCCAAGAGCCTGGGTCTCGACGGCCCCTGGCAACTGCTCACCGTGGCGAGCCTGGCGCAGGCCGAGGGCACCAGCCATGACGACTTCCGCAAGATGGCCGAGGTCGTCTACAACCGCCTCAAGTCCGGGAACCCCGAGACGTACGGCTCTCTGGAGTTCGACTCCACGTACAACTACATCAAGAACCAGAGCAAGATCGACCTGTCGATCGCTGAGCTGAGGCAGTACAACAACCCGTACAACACGTACTACGTCAAGGGGCTGCCCCCTGGCCCCATCGACAACCCCGGCGCGGAAGCGCTCAAGGGTGCGCTCAATCCGACGGACGAAGGCTGGTACTACTTCATCTCGCTGGACGGCAAGACCAGCAAGTTCACCAAGACGCTCGCGGAGCACGAGAAGCTGGTCGACGAGTTCAACGCGTCGAGGAGCGGAGACTGAGGGCAATGACAACTCGGGCAACTGACGCCCGCCGGGCCGCGGTGCTCGGTTCGCCCATCGCCCACTCCCTGTCCCCGGTGCTGCATCGCGCCGCCTATGAGGCACTGGGGCTGACCGGCTGGTCGTACGACCGGTTCGAGGTCGACGAGTCGACGCTGCCCGGGTTCTTCAAGGGGCTCGGCCCGGAGTGGGCGGGACTGTCGCTGACCATGCCGCTGAAGCGGGCCGTCATTCCGCTGCTTGACGAGATCAGCGAGACTGCTGCCTCGGTCGAGGCGGTCAATACGGTCGTGTTCACCGAGGACGGCCGCCGTGTCGGCGACAACACCGATATCCCGGGCATGGTCGGCGCCCTGCACGAGCGCGGGATCGAGCAGGTCGACTCCGCCGCGATCCTCGGCGCCGGCGCGACCGCCTCCTCCGCGCTGGCGGCGCTGGCCCGGATCTGCACCGGCGAGGTCGTCGCCTACGTCCGCAGCGAGGAACGTGCCGCCGAGATGCGGCAGTGGGGCGAGCGGCTCGACATCGAGGTGCGTACGGCGGACTGGGCGGACGCCGCCGAGGCGCTGCGCCGCCCACTGGTCATCGCCACCACCCCGGCCGGTACGACCGACGCCCTCGCCTCCGCCGTACCGGAACGGCCCGCCACCCTGTTCGACGTCCTGTACGACCCGTGGCCGACTGCCCTGGCGGCGCGCTGGTCGGCGTACGGCGGGGCCGTCGTCAGCGGGCTCGACCTGCTGCTGCATCAGGCGGTGCTCCAGGTGGAGCAGATGACGGGGCTGGCTCCTGCGCCGCTGGACGCCATGCGAAAAGCGGGCGAACACATGCTCGGCGCCCGCTAAGATCCCTTCCGGTTCCGCAGGGGGCGGACAACCGGAGGGGGAGAGACATTCATGGGCACAGGCATGCCGCTGGCGTCCGGCAAGAGCGAGATCTTCGAGGCCGTGCTGCACTTCATGCCGGACTGGGTGCAGATCACCGTGCTCGCACTCGTCGTTCTGGTCGTCGTCGCGTCCTGGGTCATCAAGCTGAAGCGCAAGCTCGCCCACCGGCGTGCGGTGCGGCAGGGGGTGCCTGTGCACGCGGCGGCGCAGTACGGGCAGGGGCACGGGGCGGACTACCTGGGTGCGTACGCGCCGCAGCAGGCGCCGGCGAGCGGTGCCGGTCAGCGGGAAAGCGGTGCCGATTTCCTGGGTGCGTATGCCCCGCAGCAGCGTCAGGGGAACGGCTCCGCGTGACCCGGTCCTGGCCACCTCCCGTCCGCCTGATGGACCAGCGGCCTGATCAGCGACCCGGACGTGGGAGGATCGGAGGTGGCGGGCCAGGGCCGCGCACTTGGTCACGCCGTTGCCGTATGCGAGGACGCGCATACGCAGGGCAGTACCAGGGCGCGAGCATCGAGGAGCACCGTTGAGCAGGTTGCGCTGGCTGACCGCGGGGGAGTCGCACGGCCCCGCACTCGTCGCGACGCTGGAGGGCCTTCCGGCCGGCGTGCCGATCACCACGGAGATGGTGGCGGACCACCTGGCGCGGCGGCGGCTGGGCTATGGGCGCGGTGCCCGGATGAAGTTCGAGCGGGACGAGGTCACCTTCCTCGGCGGCGTCCGGCACGGTCTGACCCTCGGTTCCCCGGTCGCGGTCATGGTGGGCAACACCGAGTGGCCGAAGTGGGAGCAGGTCATGGCGGCCGACCCGATCGACCCGGAGATCCTGGCGGGGCTGGCGCGCAACGCGCCGCTGACCCGGCCGCGTCCCGGTCACGCCGACCTCGCGGGGATGCAGAAGTACGGCTTCGACGAGGCCCGTCCGATCCTGGAGCGGGCCTCCGCGCGGGAGACCGCGGCCCGGGTGGCGCTGGGTGCGGTGGCCCGGTCGTATCTGAAGGAGACGGCCGGGATCGAGATCGTCAGCCATGTCGTGGAGCTGTGCTCGGTGAAGGCCCCGCAGGGGGTGTACCCGACGCCCGCCGACGTGGAGAAGCTGGATGCCGATCCGCTGCGCTGCCTGGACGCGGACGCGTCGAAGGCGATGGTCGCGGAGGTCGACCAGGCTCACAAGGACGGCGACACCCTCGGTGGTGTGGTCGAGGTGCTCGCCTACGGCGTCCCCGTGGGCCTGGGCTCACACGTGCACTGGGACCGCAAGCTGGACGCTCGCCTCGCCGGTGCCCTCATGGGTATTCAGGCGATCAAGGGTGTGGAGCTCGGTGACGGTTTCGAGCTGGCCCGGGTGCCGGGCTCGAAGGCGCACGACGAGATCGTGAACACGCCCGAGGGCATCCGCCGCGTCTCCGGCCGGTCCGGCGGCACCGAGGGCGGCCTCACCACCGGTGAGCTGCTGCGGGTCCGCGCCGCGATGAAGCCGATCGCGACCGTGCCGCGCGCCCTGCAGACGGTGGACGTCACCACCGGCGAGGCGACGCAGGCGCACCACCAGCGCTCCGACGTGTCCGCGGTCCCCGCCGCAGGCATCGTCGCCGAGGCCATGGTGGCCCTCGTGCTCGCGGACGCGGTCGCCGAGAAGTTCGGCGGCGACTCGGTGACCGAGACCCGCCGCAATGTGCGGTCCTACCTCGACAACCTGGCGATCCGGTGAGCGCGGTGCCTGCGGTCGTGCTGGTCGGTCCGATGGGTGTCGGCAAGTCGACGGTCGGGCAGCTGCTCGCCGAGCGACTCGGTGTCGGCTACCGGGACACCGACGACGACATCGTGGCCGCCGAGGGCCGCACCATCGCGGAGATCTTCGTCGACGAGGGCGAGCCGGTCTTCCGGGGGATCGAGAAGCGGGCGGTGCACCGCGCGCTGGCCGAGCACGACGGCATCCTCGCCCTCGGCGGCGGCGCGATCCTGGACCCGGACACGCGTGAGCTGCTGTCCGGGCATCGGGTCGTCTACCTCTCGATGGACGTCGAGGAGGCGGTCAAGCGCACCGGCCTGAACGCGGCCCGCCCCCTGCTCGCCATCAACCCGCGCAAGCAGTGGCGGGAGTTGATGGAGGCACGCAGGCACCTGTACGCGGAGGTCGCCGCGGCGGTCGTGGCGACCGATGGCCGTACACCCGAAGAAGTCACCCAAGCTGTGCTGGACGCACTGGAGTTGAAGGAAGCATGAGCGAGGCAGTGACCAGGATCCAGGTCGGCGGGACGGCGGGCAGCGATCCGTACGAGGTCCTGGTGGGCCGTCAACTCCTCGGTGAACTCGGCGGGTTGATCGGCGACAGGGTCAAGCGGGTCGCCGTCATCCACCCCGAGGGGCTCGCGGAGACGGGCGAGGCACTGCGCGCCGACCTCGCCGAGCAGGGCTACGAGGCCGTCGCCGTCCAGGTGCCGAACGCGGAGGAGGCCAAGACCGCCGAGGTCGCCGCGTACTGCTGGAAGGCGCTGGGCCAGTCCGGGTTCACCCGCACCGATGTCATCGTCGGCGTCGGCGGCGGCGCGACCACCGACCTGGCCGGTTTTGTCGCCGCGACCTGGCTGCGCGGGGTCCGCTGGATCGCCGTCCCCACCACGGTGCTGGCCATGGTGGACGCGGCCGTCGGCGGCAAGACGGGCATCAACACCGCCGAGGGCAAGAACCTCGTCGGGGCCTTCCACCCGCCCGCCGGGGTCCTCTGCGACCTGGCCGCACTCGACTCCCTTCCGGTCAACGACTATGTCTCCGGTCTCGCCGAGATCATCAAGGCCGGCTTCATCGCCGACCCGGTGATCCTGGAACTCATCGAGGCCGACCCCGAGGCCGCGCGCACCCCGGCCGGCCCGCACACCGCCGAGCTCATCGAGCGCTCCATCAAGGTCAAGGCCGAGGTCGTCTCGTCCGACCTGAAGGAATCGGGCCTGCGGGAGATCCTCAATTACGGCCACACGCTCGCGCACGCCATCGAGAAGAACGAGCGCTACAAGTGGCGGCACGGCGCCGCGGTGGCCGTGGGCATGCACTTCGCCGCCGAACTGGGCCGTCTGGCGGGCCGTTTGGACGACGCGACGGCGGACCGCCACCGTACCGTCCTGGAATCCGTCGGCCTGCCGCTGCACTACCGCCACGACCAGTGGCCCAAGCTGCTGGAGGCCATGAAGGTCGACAAGAAGTCCCGCGGCGACGTGCTCCGCTTCATCGTTCTCGACGGACTGGCCAAGCCGACCGTCCTGGAGGGACCGGACCCCGCCGTCCTGCTCGCCGCGTACGGCGAAGTGGGGGAGTAAGTCCTCGCGGGCGTCGTACGCCCGAATTGCCTGTGGGCATGGGCACTTCGGACCGCCACCGGCCGTTCACCAAACGGCGGCCGGGGACGGTACCGTTCGGTAGGGAGTGGGGTTCGGGCCCCGCTGCCAGCGCCAATTGCCTGTACGAGATGGAGTGGCACCGGATGCAGCACGCAGTGGGTTCTCCGCTGCCGCCGCCCCACCAGCCGGGGCACGGACCGGCCGACGGCTGGTCACCGGCCGCGCACCAGCCGGGCCCGCACCAAGGGCCCGCCCCCGTGCCCCCGCCGCCTCCGGCTCCAGGTCCCGCCCCGGTGTCCCCGCCACCACCCGCGCCGGGCTTCACCGCACCGCCCCCGCCGGGTCCCGCGCCACACCACACCGCCCCGCAGCACACGTCGGCTCCGCCCACGCCGGACACCACCGGCCATGTGCCGCTGCCCCCCGGCGGCCCGGTCGCCGTGCCGACCACACCGCCCGCCACCGCGGCCCCCGACCCCACGAACACCACCCTCGCGGTGCTGCTCATCGGCCCGGCGGGCGCCGGCAAGACCAGCGTCGCCAAGTACTGGGCGGACCACCGGCGGGTCCCCACGGCCCACATCAGCCTCGACGACGTACGCGAATGGGTCCGCTCCGGCTTCGCCGACCCGCAGTCCGGGTGGAACGACCACTCGGAGGCCCAGTACCGCCTGGCCCGCCGCACCTGCGGCTTCGCCGCCCGCAACTTCCTCGCCAACGGCATCTCCTGCATCCTCGACGACGCCGTCTTCCCCGACCGCCCCGTCGTCGGCCTCGGCGGCTGGAAGCGCCACGTCGGCCCCGGCCTCCTCCCCGTCGTCCTCCTCCCCGGCCTCGACATCGTCCTGGAACGCAACGCCCACCGCACAGGCAACCGCCGCCTCACCGACGAAGAGGTCGCCCGCATCCACGGCCGCATGGCCGGCTGGTACGGCTCCGGCCTCCCCATCATCGACAACTCCCAGATGGACGTCCCCCAGACGGCCCGCGTACTGGACGACGTACTGGCACGTTCCATTGCCAGCCCACCCCAGTGGTAGCCGCCCCAAAGGGGCGCGGGGAACTGCGCGACAAGCCCTCACCCACCCGCACCCGGCGCACAACCCCCGGTGGCACCCCCTCCTCCGAACGGCTCCCTCCCAACCGGCACAAACCAGACGAGCCTCCTACGCTCGTGTCATGTCAGAGGTGTACGCAGCCCGCCGAACCCGGCTCAGGGACCACTGCCAAGCCGGCGGCAGCCAATCCGCGCTGATCTCGCGCCCCGCCAACGTCCGCTACCTCGCGGGCGCCGACCCCCACGGCGCCGTGCTGCTCCTCGGCAAGACCGAAGACCTGCTCGTGTGCGCCGACCCACCCGACCGCCGCCCCACCGAGGGCCGCCTCGACGAGGCGCTGCGGATCCACCCCCTCCCCGGCGCCGGGGGCGACGCCGCCGTCGCCGCGGCCGGCCTCGCGGAAGCGCAGGTCGGGGACTCCCTCGCCGTCGAGGAACATCACCTCACCGTGGCCCGCCACCGAGCCATCCGCTCGGTCGCCCCCCGCCTCCGTCTCACCGACCTCGGCGGAGCCGTGGAGCAGCTCAGGGTCGTGAAGGACGAGGAGGAGATCTCCTGCCTCCGCATCGGCGCCGAGATCGCCGACCAGGCTCTCGGTGAACTCCTGGAGTCCATCCTCGTCGGCCGCACCGAACGGCACCTCGCCCTCGAACTGGAGCGACGGCTCATCGACCACGGCGCCGACGGCCCCGCCTTCGCCACCTCCGTCGCCACCGGCCCGAACTCCGGCCGCCGGGCCCACCGGCCGACGGACCGGCGGGTGGAAGAGGGCGACTTCCTCTCCGTGTGCCTGGGCGCGACGTACCGCGGATATCGTTGCGAGATCGGCCGCACCTTCGTGATCGGCACATCGCCCGCGGACTGGCAGATCGAGCTGTACGACCTCGTTTTCGCCGCTCAGCGCGCCGGAAGGGAGACCCTCGTGCCCGGCGCCGCCTACCGGGACGTGGACCGCGCCGCGCGCCAGGTGCTGGACTCCGCGGGCTGTACGGAGGGGCTCGCCCCGCTCACCGGCCACGGCGTCGGGCTCGAAATCGACGAGGACCCGCAGCTGGCCCCCGCGGCCATGGGTAAACTGGACGCTTGCGTGCCGGTCACCGTCGAACCGGGGGTCCACTTCCCGGGCCGGGGCGGTGTCCGGATCGATGACACGCTCGTCGTACGCCCCGAGGCGGACGGCGGACCCGAGCTACTCACCATCACGACCAAGGAGCTGCTCGCGCTCTAGCGATTGAGCTGTGCGCCTGCGCCGGGGTCGTCCACGTCAGTCCAGGAGATTCCGCAACCGTGGCTTCCACGAACGACCTCAAGAACGGCCTGGTGCTCAAGCTCGAAGGCGGCCAGCTCTGGTCCGTCGTCGAGTTCCAGCACGTCAAGCCCGGCAAGGGCCCGGCCTTCGTGCGCACCAAGCTCAAGAACGTGCTCTCCGGGAAGGTCGTCGACAAGACCTTCAACGCCGGCGTGAAGGTCGAGACGGCCACCGTCGACAAGCGGGACATGCAGTTCTCCTACATGGACGGCGAGTACTTCGTCTTCATGGACATGGAGACCTACGACCAGCTCATGGTCGACCGCAAGGCCGTCGGCGACGCCGCCAACTTCCTGGTCGAGGGCTTCATGGCCACCGTCGCCCAGCACGAGGGCGAGGTGCTCTTCGTCGAGCTGCCGGCCGCCGTCGAGCTGACCATCCAGGAGACCGAGCCGGGCGTCCAGGGCGACCGCTCCACCGGCGGCACCAAGCCCGCCACCCTGGAGACCGGTCACCAGATCCAGGTCCCGCTCTTCATCACCACCGGTGAGAAGATCAAGGTCGACACCCGCACGAGCGACTACCTCGGCCGGGTGAACAGCTAAATTGGCTGCCCGCAACACGGCCCGCAAGCGCGCCTTCCAGATCCTCTTCGAGGGCGACCAGCGCGGCGCCGACGTCCTCACGGTCCTCGCGGACTGGATCCGGCTCTCCCGGGACGACACCCGGCAGCCGCCGGTGAGCGAGTACACGATGCAGCTGGTCGAGGGCTACGCGCAGCGCGCGAAGCGGATCGACGAGCTGATCGCGCAGTACTCGGTCGGCTGGACGCTCGACCGGATGCCGGTCGTGGACCGCAACATCCTGCGCCTCGGCGCGTACGAGCTGATCTGGGTCGACGCGACCCCGGACGCCGTCGTGCTCGACGAGATGGTGCAGCTGGCGAAGGAGTTCTCCACGGACGAGTCGCCTTCGTTCGTCAACGGCCTGCTCGGCCGTCTTAAGGACCTCAAGCCGTCGCTGCGCCGGGACGACGAGGCATAAAGCGACAAGGCGACAAGAGGTACGGATGCGCCGGAGGGCCCGCAGCGAGACTGCTGCGGGCCCTCCGGCATCCCGGGCCACGGGAGCGTCGGAAGGGGCGCAGAAAGCCGCCGGGGTGGACGGAACCACAAAGTTCCAGCCACCCCGG
>NZ_JBQQBS010000098.1:0-19613 GCF_052245395.1 Streptomyces sp. 4N124 | reverse complement strand
CGAACCGCTCATGCAGAGCGGCCAGTTCACCCGCCCACAGCCTGACATCAGCAAGGTCCCCACCCATAACCACACCAACGAACGACCTGGCCAGCAGTCACGACAACCACCGTTGCAGTACTAGGTTCCGCGTATGGCCGAGATCCAGGGTTCCTACGATGATCTGTTCACCGCGGTGCCCGGCGCGCTGGCCGCGTTGCTGGACGCTGGAGATGTGGGCGCTTCGGTGGCGGTCTTCGTGGACGGCGAGCCGGTGGTGGATGTCTGGGGCGGATTCGCCGACGCGGACCGCACGATCCCGTGGCAGCGCGACACCATCGCAGGCGTATGGTCCGTCACCAAGACGATGACGGCGCTGTGCGCCCTCATCCTGGCTGACCGCGGTGAACTCGACCTGGACGTGCCGGTGGCTCGGTACTGGCCGGAGTTCGCCGCGGCGGGCAAGGACGGGGTGCTGGTGCGGCACCTGCTTGCGCACACTGCGGGCCTGCCCAACTGGGACGGGCCGGTCGAGGAGCTCTACGACTGGCCGTCCGCCACTGCGCGGCTCGCCGCGCAGGCTCCGCAGTGGGAGCCGGGCACCGCGGCCGGATACCACTCGCTGACCCAGGGATTCCTCGTGGGCGAGGTGGTGCGCCGGATCACGGGCCGCAGCGTGGGCGAGTTCCTCGCCGACGAGGTGGCCGGGCCGCTGGGCGCGGACTTCAGCATCGGGCTGGCTGCCGAGCACGACCACCGGGTCGCGCTCTCGGTCCCGCCGCCGTCGCGGGACGAGGACTACCTGGCGAGCTCGCCCGGCAAAACCGCAGCCCCCGCCGCCGGGACCGGGATCCGGGTCCGTGACGGGAACAGCGTCGCCTGGCGCCGCGCGCAGATCCCCGCGGCGAGTGGATTCGGCAATGCCCGCTCGGTCGCTCTCGTGCAGTCGGTGATGGCGTGCGGGAACGGTGCGTGGTGTGCGGCTGCTGTCGCAGGCGGGCTGCGACCGTGCGTGGGAGGAGCAGTTCCGTGGCGAGGACCGCATCCTGGGCATCTCGATGCGCTACGGCCTGGGCTACGGCCTGTTCGGCAGCACCTACGGATGGGGCGGCTGGGGCGGCTCGATGGTCATGATCGAGCCCGACGCCCGCATGGTGGTGGCGTACGTGACGAATCAGATGCGCGAGCCCGGGGATGACAACCGGGGACTCGAGGTCGTGATGGCCGCCTACGACGGGATCAAGGCTCTGCGCGTCTGACCGCCCGCCGGGCGTGCGTCAGGCTCCTGTGACGGCCGCCGAGCGGGCGATCGCGAGCAGTCGTGGATCCGTCACGAGCGAGGCCGGATGGTCGATGGTGCCAGGGGCGATCCGCTCTCAGGCTGTGAGGCGGAGCATGGCGGCCGCGTGCTGGGACGTGACCGGTAGTGAACGGCTGCGGCAGCGATGTGGGTCCAGCCTGCTTGGCGCATGAGTCCGATGGCGAGGTTGCGCAGGGTGGCCATGGCGCGGGGTGCGGTACCGGTGCGTATGCGTGAGGCGTCCTCGCCGCAGGCGACGTCTCGGATGTGGTGCAGGGCCTCAACTGACGAGTGATTCTGTATGAGTTCGGCGAGTTGCACCGGGTCGCCCTGCTCGGGGGCGAGGCCGGTGATCGCGTAGACGGTCTTCGTCTCGGTCTTGCCGGTCTTGCGGTGGGTGCGGCGGCGTTTGATGCAGACCTTCAGGCGGCGGACCTCGCGGCGGCCGTGCCCGGCCCCGGTGGTGCGGGTCTGCAGGGGGATCTGGTGCCAGGGCAGGTGCCGCAGCTGGTTGCGCAGCCTCTTCTGGTTGCCCTTCACGACCAGTAGGTAGCGGCCTCCGGCGGTGACGACAAGGCCGCGCAGGTCGACGCGGTCAGGCAGTGCGGGCGAAGGCGGGATTTCGTTGCTCTTCGCGGCGATCTGGCGATGGGCGATCACGGTCTGGCAGGTGTGAAGGGCGGCGGGGAGCAGATGGACGGCGGTGTCGTCGGTGCGGGAGCCTCGCACGGTCTTGCCGTCGACAGCCAGGCTGATCAGTGTGCCGCTGCCTTCGTTGACGTGGTCGGCGGCGAAGTGGGCGATGGCGGCCAGGGACGTGGCTCCGCCGGGGACGGCGGCCGTGCACGGCGCGAGCAGGGAGCCCAGGAGGTAGCGGCGGCCCCGGACTCGGCGTGGATCGGGTAACCGGCCCAGAACGAGGACGGCAGGCGAACGCGACCCCTGTTCGTGATCAAAGGCTTCGACAACCTTGATCATCAGGGGTCGCGTCTCTGGTTGCCGCACCGGGGAACCACCCGCGGCGGAGCGTGCGTGGGCGACTGGAATCGCGTACTGGCCTCACGAGAACGATCCACACCATGCGCCACGCACAGCAGCTGGCCGACCGCAACCAGAGGAATTGCACGGCCACTCACCGTGGCCACTCAGATGGTCACGACGAGCTTGCCCTTGGGGTGCCCCTGCTTCAGATGGCGGATGGCCGCAGGTGCCTCGGAGAGGGGGTATGAGCGGTCGATGGCCGGGGTGATCTGGCCCTTCTCGGCGAGGTCCTTCAGGCTCAGGAGGTCCTCCTGGCGGCTGAGGGAGATGAGGTTGCGGAGGTTCTGGGCGATGAAGGGCGAGAGCAGGACGGCACGGAGACCACGGCTCATGCCGCCGAAGAAGCCGCTTCCTCCCTCGCCGCCGACGATGACGAGGGTGCCGCGCGGCGTGAGGGCTCGGCGGAGTACGGGCAACGGCCGAAGCCCCGCGTTGTCGACGATGACGTCGTAGCGGTGCGGGTTGTTGTCGGTGATGTCCTCGCGCGTGTAGTCGATGACGTGGGTGGCGCCGAGGGACCGGACGAGATCCGCGCCGGCGGGGCCGCAGACGCCGGTGACCTCGGCGCCGTACATCGTGGCGAGCTGGACCGCGTATGTTCCGACGCCGCCGGACGCGCCGATGACGAGGACCCGCTGGCCGGGCTGGGGGCGGGACTTGTCGCTGAGGGCCTGGAGGGCGGTCATGCCGGAGACGGGGAGGGCGGCGGCCTGCTCGAACGTGAGGGTAGCGGGCTTGAGTGCGATCTTGTCGGCCTTGGCCCGCGCGTACTCCGCGAACGAGCCCTCGAAGTTGCCGAACACCTCGTCCCCCGGCTTGAATCCGGTCACCTTGGCCCCGACCGCCTCGACCCGCCCGGCCCCGTCCCAGCCACGTACGGGATTCTTGGGCTTACGAAGTCCGAGTGCGGCCCGGGCCACGTACGGCCGCCCGGTCATCAGGTGCCACACCTCGGGCCCCACGCCCGCGGCACGCATCTCGACGAGCACCTCGTCGTCGCGGGGTACGGGCCGCTCGATGTCACGCAGTTCCAGCAGGTCCTCCGACCCGTACGCATCCTGAACGATCGCCTTCATGACGTGGCCCCCCTTTTTTTCGGCCCCCGACACCGAATGTCCCGGTTGCGCTGAGCGCCTTGGGCGAGTGTGTTCCGAGCATCCCGGCGGCTCGAACGCCTGACCAGATCCCTGAGTACGATCTTGGGGCCGAGCACGATGAGTTTCGCTACGGCGGACGCCCTACTGCCTGATTGCCCCCGCGCCACGGGACGGCGCGTACGCAGCCCACCGCGATGACAGCCGATCCACACCGTCCGCTGCCGCCGCGGCTCAACATGCTGCGGGGGAGAATGCGGTCATGACGATGTGCAAGAAGTGCGGTGCGCGAAAACGCCGTTGGCCCCGTTCCTGCTCTGCGTGCGGTTCGGGGTCAGGGCGGGGGGCCGCGGCCGAAGGCGCCGCCGACGTGGCCGTGCCAGCAGGACTGTTCGAGTGGATCTGGCGGGGAGCGACGGCAGTTTTCCGGCTGGTGCTGCGTCTTTTCAACTGATTGCCACAACGTCATGTGCCGGATCTCAAGGCGCCTGGACTCAGCTGAGACAGGCCAGGTGTCCTGTGCCATCGGAGGCTGAGAGCGCGCCAACGATTCCTAATGCCGTTTGTCAAGCCGCGGCGCACGCTTGAGGCAGCGGGCAGGAGGTGTCGGAGGAGCGCAGTACAGTCCGTTCATCCGACTGGGGAGGGCTCGTGGGGACCAAGTGGAGCTTGACGATCGACTGCGCGTACCCGGGGAAGCTGGCCGCGTTCTGGGCGCTGGCGTTGGGCTACGAGGAGAAGCCCGCGCCCGCAGGGTTCGGGAGCTGGGAGGAGTGGTTCTCGCATCATGAGGTTCCGGAGGACGAGTGGGATGACGGGGCGTACCTCTCAGATCCGGACAGCGTGGGTCCCACCTTGTCCTTCCTGAAGGTGCCGGAGCCGAAGGTGGCGAAGAACCGGCTGCATATCGACGTGCAAGTTGGTGGCGGCCGTGAAACCCCGTGGGAGGTGCGCTGGCCGCGCGTGGTCGAGGCGGTGGAGCGGTTGACCGCTGCGGGCGCGACCGTGGTCCGTGAGGACGAGTTGCAGGGCAGGCCGGATCACGTGGTGATGGCAGACCCGGAAGGTAACGAGTTTTGTCTGGTCTGACGGGGTCGTCAGACCACCTGGCCGCGCGCAGCGTGTCGCGTCCCTTCCTATGCGGCAGCCCCTGCCGGCGGAGCGGGCTCGTAGCGCCGTCCGTCTCGCAGGAGGGCCCAGAGACACCTCACGGAGCTAATTGTCAAGCGGCTTCGAGAAGTCGTGTGGGGAAGGCGAGGTTCTCGTCGAACAGGATGTGCTTCTGGAGGCAGTGGTAGAGCTGGCCGATCATCTTGTTGAAGAGGTTTCTCTGAGCGGCGGCGTGCCAGTCCCCGGCCTCGCGGCGGCGGTCGTAGTGGGCCTTTGCGCCCGGTGATTGGGTCAGTGAGGCGAAGGCCCACAGATAGCCGGCGTGGTTGAGCCGGTCGTTCTTCACCCAGCGTCTGGTGATGCTGGACTTCTTGCCGGACGCCCTGGTGATGGGGGACGCACCGGCGTAGGCCTTCAATCCGCGGGCAGTTGCGAAGCGGGCGTGGTCGTCCCCGATCTCAGCGAGGATCCGGGCGCCGAGCTGGGTGCCGAGCCCGGGGAGGCTCAGGATAATCTCGGCGTCCGGATGCTGAGAAAAAGCCCCTTCCACCGCCTCGGCCAGCTGGTCAGCGGCCGTGCAGGCGGCGTCGAGCTGCCGTAGCAGAGCGAGCAGTTGCTTGCCGAGCGCGTCCTCGACCAGCGGCGGCTGGTGCGCGTATTCGGCCCGCAGGACCTCGCGGATGCGCTCGGCGTCGGCATCGATCCGGCGCTGACGGCCGGCGCGCTTGAGCGCCGAGCGTAGTTGCGCGAGCGACAGCCGGGCCGCCCGCGAGGGCGTGGGGGCGAGTTCCAACAGGATGCGGGTCTCGGGGCGGCAGAGCCCGTTCTGCCAGTGCAGGTAGGCGTCGAGGGCGGCGGGGAAGCACTCGCGTAGGAGCGAGCGGAGCTGGTTGGCGAGCTGCTGCCGGTTCCAAACGGCGTCCTGCTGGGCGCGGGCGAGGACGGCGATGGCGCGGGCGAGATCGCTGTCCTGGGGCAATGGCCGGTGGGCGTGCATATCGGTGCGGAGGATGTTCGCCAGGACGAGGGCGTCGCCGGGGTCGGACTTCTTCCGTGTGACCGCATGGCGGTCGCGGTAGCGTGCGGCGGCCATCGGATTGATGGCGTAGACCTGGCGCTTCCCGGTCCGCAGCACGGCGACGAGCAGGCCGCGGGAGGTCTCAATGGAGACCGGGATCGGGTTGTCCGCGGTGTCGCCGTGCTCGGCGAGCAGGTCCAGCAGGATCTTGTAGCCGGCCGCGTCGTCGGTGATGTGGCGTTTGGCCAAGAGCGTGCCGTCGTCGTCGACCAGGGCGACGTCGTGCGTCTTCTCGGCCCAGTCGATGCCGCAGTAGATCAACTTTCCCTCCCCGAAGTGCGGGTATTTGCGCTGGTCACGAGCGCATGCGGGGCCACGCAGCGACCTAATTCCAGGCCTCGATCAAGGAACGGGCCGACACCTCACAAGCCGTTCGTGGCACCAGCTCACCGCACGGGCCCCGGTCTGTTCCCAGAGCTCAGACGGCTCGGGGAATGCAAGAGATCACCGTGCGACGGGCTCGCACCACCAACTCCAACGAGCGATCAAGCAAACGGTGTTGACGCCGCTGGTGGTCGTGAAGGCGCCGAATGCCGCCGATCTTGGCGGAGACATCATGGCCGGGCTGAAAATAGGCGTGCGCCCGGAGCCCACACAACCGCCAGCAGCGTCAGCGCTGGATGGGCGGCGGCCACGAGAGCACCGGATGGCACCGCTCTCTGGGAAGGCATCTTGGCCGTGACGTTGAGAGGTATCCACCGGAGCTCAGGAGACCACCACCCGCCAGCTGGGTTGCGCAGCCGTGCTCGTCGCAGACCTGCTCGGCCCGGTGGAGTGCAGGCGTCACAACCCGTTCGAACAACCTCACCGACGCGCGGGCCGGTGAGCCCCTTACAGGGGAATTAGGACGTTGACGCGGCGGCGGGCGAGGGCGAGGACGGCCTGGGTATGGCGCTTGCCTTCGGCACGTTTGCGATCGTAGAACCGGCGCGACTCGTCGCAGTGCCGAATGCTCAACAACGCCGAGGTGTAGAGGACGCGTTGGAGGCGGCGGTTGTATCGCTGCGGACGGCGCAGGTTCCCGCTCAGCTTCCCGGAATCGCGGGGCACCGGGGCGACACCGCCGAAGCCGGCGAGGCGGTCGGCGGTGCCGAATGCCGTCATGTCCCCACCGGTGGCAGCCAGGAACTCGGCGCCGAGGATGACGCCCAGGCCGGGCATGCTGGTGATCACCTCGAAGGTGCGGTGGTCACGAAACCGGGCCTCGATGGCCTTGTCGAGCTCGGCGACCTGCTGGTTGAGGCTCATCACCTCCTTCGCCAGGGTGTGCACCAACGTGGCGGCCAGCTTCTCGCCGGGCAGGCTCGTGTGTTGCCGTTCGGCGGCCTGGACAGCGGTTTCGGCGAGCCGGTCGGGGCGGACGACGTGGCGGTTGCGCAGCCAGGTCTCCAGCCGCTTGACGCCGATCCGGCGGACGGCCGCAGGGGTCTGATAGCCGGTGATCAAGGTGAGAGGGCCGGTATTGGTGAGGTCCAAGGCCTGCTCCAGGCCGGGGAAGATGCCGGTGAGTTGGGCACGGAGACGGTTGACGGTGCGGGTGCGGTCGGCGACCAGGTCCATGCGACGGCCGGTGAGGATCTTGAGATCGATGACGGTGTCGTCGCCGGTGCGTAAGGGGTGCAGGTCCCGGCGGACGCGGACCTGGTCTGCGATGACGGCGGCGTCCTTGGCGTCGGTCTTGCCCTCGCCGCGGTAGCTCTCGGAGGCGCGGTGAATGGCCCGGCCGGAGATGTAGTGGAGCGGCTGGTCGTGGTTGACCAGGAGCGCGATGGCCAGGGAGGCCCCGCCGTCGGCCAGGTCGATACCCCAGGTCACTTCGTCCCCCAGGGCCTGGACATCGGCGAGGAGTTCGAGCAGTTCGGGTTCGTCGTTGGCGACGCGTCGCGACAGCAGCCGGCGGCCGCTCTCGTCGATCGCGACGCAGTGATGGTGGGCTTTGCCTGCGTCGATGCCGGCCCAGATCGCGGCCATGTGGTGCCTCCGTGCGGTGTGGTGCTGATGCCTCCCGACGGACGACCTCGCTGTCGATTCCCTACGGAGCGATCATTCGCAATTCCTAATTGGCAGCCGAGTCGTCGTGGGGCATCGGGCGGCCAATCGATGGAAGCCACAGACGGCAGAACCTTGAAAGCCACACCCGGCGCCCCTGGGTGGGTGAACCATACGAAGGGCTCACCACGTCCCGCAGGACAACGTAGGGAACCTTGAGAGAGTTGTGTTCGTCTTGAACGTGCAGGTCACGAAGGTGGCATGGGTGGATGAGGTCATGCTCGTGCCGGTCGGCGGCTGTCTGTGGTGACGATCGTCGGTTAGCGGGCGAAGTGGATGTGTGACGGTTCCGAAGGGCTGCCGCGGTGAAGCGCCTCATGTCTCGGCCGGGGCGGGGGCTCGGGGAAGGCGGAGCTGGAAGCATGCTCCGAGGGTCCGGGGGGTGAGGGTGAGGGTGCCTCGGTGGCGGTGGGCCAGGTCGCGGGCGATGGCGAGGCCCAGGCCGGTGCCGCCGTGGTCGCGGGAGCGGGCGTCGTCGAGCCGGACGAAGCGTTCGAAGATGCGCTCGGCGTCCTCGGTGGGCACGCCCGGTCCGTCGTCGTGCACCGTGAGGACGACCCAGTCGTCCTGGTTCCGGACGGTGATCTGGATGCGGTGTGCGGCATGGCGGACGGCGTTGTCGATGAGGTTGCGCAGCAGGCGTTCGTATTCGTCGGGGTTTCCGTGTGCGTGTGCGGGGGCGGTGCTGTCGCAGGTGAGGGTCAACGGCCGTTCGGTGAGGGGGTATTGCTCGGTCAGCCGGGAGGCGAGGGCTGTCAGGTCGACGGTTTCGGGGCCGGCTGTGGGGGTGCGGGTGTCGAGGCGGGCGAGGAGCAACAGGTCTTCGGCGAGGGCCTGGAGGCGGCGGGTCTGTCGTGCGGCGGTGGTGGCCGTGGCGGGCCAGTCGGTGCGTTCCGGGTAGGCGAGCGCGACTTCCAGGCTGGTCAGCAGGGTGGTGAGGGGGCTGCGCAGTTCGTGGGCGGCGTCCGCGACGAAGCGGCGCTGCTGGGCGGCGGCGTCGTCAAGGCGTTGGAGGGTGGTGTTGATGGTGGTGGCCAGGGCGGTGATCTCGTGTCCCGTGGCAGGGACGGTGACGCGTTGGCGCGGGTCGCTCGGGGTGACCGAGGCGGTGAGGACGCGGATGGCTTCGACCGGGCGCAGCGCGATGCGGACGGTGAAGTAGGCGATGGCGGCGATCAGTACGAGGCCGACGAGACCGGCCCGTAGCAGCAGGTCGTCGGTGGTGGCGGCGATCTCCTCGGCTGTGTCCGGGAGCACCACCACATAGGCCCGCAGCGTGGCGTCGGCGGTGACGCCCAGGGCGGCGGCCTTGTCCTTGCCCAGTTCACCGGCCCAGATGTCGTTGTACAAGACCAAGTAGGTCTTGCCGGCCAAGTCGTATCCGTACTCGGAGTTGTGGTCGCGGCGCTCCGGTATGCGGAGGGGCCGCATCGTATAGCCCCCACCGTCATCGTCATCCCCTGTCGGGGCGGAGAGCGCGGGTGGGGTGGGCAGCACATGGCGGGCGCGGGGATCGAAGTCCTGCATGGCTCCGCCGGACGCGACAGGGGTGCGTCGGCCGGTCGCGACGACCTCGTACGGCGCGGCGCTTCTGGGACCGGGAACCGAGCCATCCCTCAGCTGATCAACGAGAGCGGCGAGATTCCGCTCGGCACGTTCTTCGGCGATGGCCATGCTCTCGCGGTAGACCTCCTGGTGCACCCACCAGCCGATGCCGACCAGCACGACGGCGGCGGCCAGGGCGGCGGCCAGGGCCGTGCGGGCTCGTACCGAACGGGGCCACCAGCGGCGTCGCGGCTCAGTCGCGTTCACGGTCGTCCACCAGCCGGTAGCCGGTACCCCGTACGGTCTGCAGGGACTGCCGGTCGAACGCGGCGTCCACCTTCTTGCGCAATGCGCTGACGCGCGCCTCCACCAGGTTGGGATCCAGGGCTTCATCGGGCCACGCGTGATAGAGCAGATCCGATTTGGAGACCGCCTGGCCCGCCCGGCGGGCCAGCAGCTCCAGCACGGCGAACTCCCGGGGTGTGAGTTCCACCCGGGTCCCGGCCCGGCGGCAGACCCGGCCGGCGACATCCAACGAGAGGTCGCCCACGGCAAGGACGGGCGGGGCGACCGCAGCGGCTCGTCTGACCAGGGCCCGCAGGCGAGCGACGAGCACCAAGTAGGAGAAGGGTTTGGCCAGGTAGTCGTCGGCCCCCGTGTCCAGGGCCTCTGCCTGATCCCAGTCCCCGTCCTTGGCGGTGAGTACCAGGATGGGGGTCGCGTTGCCCTCCCGGCGCAGCTGGGCGCAGACCTTGTAGCCGTTGAGTCCGGGCAGCATCAAGTCCAGGACGACAAGGGCGTATTCGCCGGTCCGGGCCATCCACAGTCCCTGCCGGCCGTCATGGGCGAGGTCGACGCTGTAGCCCTCGGCGGTCAGACCGGTGTGCAGGGTGTGGGCCAGGTCCACCTCGTCTTCGACCACCAGGATGCGCATGTGGTGCAGCCTCGCACAGGGTCGGCCCGCCTTCCTGATCGGCCGGTCAGGTTGGATCAGCATCCGGTCAACGAGGTCCCGGCACGCTGGCGGAGTTTCTTCGCCACTGCTGAAAGGCCCTGTCGCCGATGTCCCTTGATGAACGTGTCCCCGCCGCGGCCACGACGGTTGCCCCTCCCGTCCCCGTCCCTCGGCAATCACCGAGCCCGGCCAAAGCCGTTGTCGTCATCGCGCCCTTGATGCTGACCATCGCTCTGGGGCTCTGGGGTATCCGCAGGCAGAACACGATGTGGGGGGACGAGTCCGTCACCTATCAGCTCGCGCACCGCGATCTTTCGCAGATATGGCTCACCGCCCAGCATGTTGATCTGGTCCATGCCCTCTACTACGCCGTGATGCATGAGATCTTCGGTCTCTTCGGCGGAGGGCTGCTGACGTTGCGGCTGCCGTCTGTGGTGGCAATGTCCTTGGCAGCGGCCGGAGTCGGGCTTCTGGGGTTCCGCCTGGCGGGACCCCGTGTCGGGCTGCTGGCCGGGCTGGTGTTTCCGCTCCTTCCTCAGGTGCAGAAGTACGCGCAGGAAGGCCGCTCGTACGCCATGGTCTGTGCCCTGGTCACCTGGGCCACCTATGCGCTCGTGGTCAGCGTCCCGCATCGCGATCGGTGGCGGTGGGTGGTCTATGGCTCCACCATGCTGCTGGCCTGCCTGCTCCATGAGTTCGCGGTCCTCGCCCTGGTTGCACACGGCGTCACACTGGTCGTCTCCCGTGTTCCACGACCGGTGCTGAGGGCGTGGAGTGTGGCTGCCGCGGGCGTTGTGGTCGGGCTGTTGCCGCTGGCGATCTTCAGTGCGGGGCAGTCGGAGCAGGTGTCCTGGATCGGCGGACCGGTGCGGCCTGGCTATTTCCTGGTGGTGGCGGTCATGGGCGTGGTGTGTGCCCTGGCACCCCTGAGGGTGAGGGGGCCCGTGCGGCTTTCCGTGCTGGCTGTGCCGATTCTTGTGCTTCCGGGCCTTCTGCTGCTGATCGCCTCACTGGTCAAGCCCCTTTTCGTCGACCGGTATGTGCTCTTCAGCAATATCGGAATCGCCTTGCTGCTGGGCGCCTTGATTGATTACTTCCATCGTCGGCAGCGCTCTTCCCGCATCACGTGGATCGCGGCGGTTGCCGTACTGGCCGCGCTCGTCCCGCCGAGCCTGTCGCTGAGGACGCCCCAGAGCCGGAGCAATGACGTCACCGCACTCGGCGCCGCCGTACGCAAGGAAGGCCGTCCGGGCGACGGGCTGCTCTATCTCTCCGGCCAGGCCCGAATGTTGACCGGGGCCAACCCCGAGGACAGCCGTTTCCTGACGGATCTCGCCCTGGCACAGGACGCCGTTTCGTCGAGCACACTTGCAGGTGTCGAGCTTCCCGCCGCGGATATTGCGGCACGCATGCTTGAATTCGACCGGATCGTCGCGGTCCGCGCGGTGGGCGTCCACTCGCCGACCAACCCGCAGGAGGAAGCGAAAACAAGCACCCTGCGGCGCCACTTCCGCGAGTACGGAACAACCCATGTCAACGGGGCCCGAGTCACCGTCTATGTCCGAGACCAGGACCCGTCTCCGAACGCCGGTCCTGGATCCAACAGTCCGGGAGCGAACGTGAGGTGACCGCGACCTGGCGCAGGCCCGACCGGCACCACGGCCGTCCCGCTTCTCCGCCGCTGCCCAACTCGGCGCGGAGCAGCGCAGGTTGCTGGGCGTGGTGTGCACGCCGGTGGGGACGGTCCGGGGGATCGAGATGCCGAGGGCGGTGTTGGCCTCGTAGGTGTCCAGGCCGGCGTCCTGCAGAGCGTAGGGCGTCCAGCTTGTTGTCGAGGCCGATGCCGCGGCCCTCCTGGCGCAGGTGGAGCAGGACGCCTCCGGTGGTGGCGATGCGTTCGGTGGCCTCGCGCAGTTGGGGGCCGCAGTCGCAGCGGGCGGAACCGAAGACGTCACTGGTGAGGCATTCGGAGTGCAGACGCACCAGCGGGGTGGCAGCGGTGGTGGCCGGGTCTCCCAGGATCAGGGCGACATGCTCGGCGCCGTCGGCCAGGCCGTTGAACGTGATCACCTCGGCGGTCACCTGGTAACCGTCCGAGAAGCTCAGCGGAATGCGGACCCGGGTGCGGACGGTGGCTGCGGCGGTACGGCGAGGAGAAGCGAGCCTGGACGGCCTTCACCACCGCTCACGCGCTGCTGTACCGGCAGCTGGAGCAGCGCCTTGAGCGTGATTTCGGCCTGTCCGGCCTGCAGTACGAGATCCTCGCCCGGCTCAGCGGGACACCGGACCGGGAGATGAGGATGGCCGAACTGGCCGGCGCCCTGGTCAACTCCAAGAGCGGGCTGACCTATCAGGTCGGGCAGATGGAGAAGGTCGGGCTGGTGCGTCGGCGCTCCTGTCCCAGCGATGATCGTGCCGTATTCGCCGTACTCACCGACGAGGGCATGGCCCTGCTGGAGCGGGCGGCACCAGGTCATGTGGAGATGGTGCGAGAACTGCTCATCGATGTGCTCACGCCCGACCAGGTGCGGGCGCTCGCCGACGGCCTCGGCGAAGCCAGCCGCCGCATGGCCGCAGGGCCCGGCGAAACTCGCGCCGCGGCGGCGGACGCGGCCCGCGTCCGCCGCTGATCAGCAGATGGTGGCGAGACGGGACGGCACGTCGGCGGAGGAGCAGGCGCCAGGTCCCAAGCCGCGAGACGCCATGGAGTCGGCGCTCATCTGGCTTCCCATGGCCACCGGTTCCAGCAGCCGGTGGCGACACTGGTGACCTGATGGTGCGCGACATCGGACGCGATGCCCCGCTACGGAGCCGGTGCCGCTGAGTCGCATCGGTGGTCGGATTGGCGCCGCAGTCATCGCACCGAGCCCACGGGCATGACCCTGCGGTACACCTGCACCGCAATCACCGCAACCACGACGTGCATTGCGAGCAGCCCCACCACACCGGTCACCTCGCCCTCGCCGAACAGGAAGAAGTCCGGAACGCAGGACACCACGACGACCGACGCGACGAGCCGACGGAGCAGCCGTTCGGGATCGGGGGAAAACCTGCGGACGACGGCCCATCCGCCGGCTCCCGCAAGCACTCCCAGCGCGGTCAGAAAGACGTACGACGAGGGCTCCAACGGGTCGAAGTCCTCAGGCGCGCCCAGCGCGTGCGCCAGCACCGCGATCAACGCGTTCGCCAAGGAGGACACCAGGAAGGCGACGAACACGCCTCCCGCCACCACGAGCGGACCTCGACGTGAAGCGAGCGTCTCGGAGGCAGGGGACATGGCAACTCCAGCTTGTGAGAGGGAACATGGTCAGTTCTTGGGGCTACTGGTGGCATCCACTTGCTGAAGGAGACGGCCGACGTCGACGCCCTCACGCCTGTCGGCCGCACGCCGTGTCGCAGCCACGAGGTAGGCGACGGCGGCCGCGAAGACCAGCAGAGCGGTCCAGTCGTTCAGGCGCAGGCCCAGGACGTGGTGGGCCTCGTCCACCCGCAGATACTCGATCCAGAAGCGCCCGACGCAATAGGCGGCGGCGTACAGCGCGAACGCCCGGCCCCGGTCGAGACGGAAGCGGCGGTCCGCCCACACGACCAGGGCGACGACGCCGAGGCACCACAACGACTCGTACAGGAACGCGGGGTGATACGTGGCCAGGTTCGGGGTGGCCTCAGGCCGGTGTGCGGGGTCGATCTCCAGGGCCCAGGGGAGAGTGGTGGCCCGTCCGTAGAGCTCCTGGTTGAACCAGTTGCCCCAGCGGCCGATGGCCTGGCCCAGCGCGATGCCGGGGGCGATGGCGTCGGCGAACGCGGACAGGGCAACGCCCTTGCGGCGGCAGCCGATCCAGGCTCCGACGGCGCCGCCGGCGATGGCGCCCCAGATCCCGATGCCTCCGTCCCAGATGAAAAGGGCCTTGACGGGATCGCCGTCCTCACCGAAGTACAGCTCGCCGGACGTGATCACGTGGTAGAGGCGGGCACCGACCACGCCGAAGGGGACCGCCCACAGGGCGACATCCGCCACGACGGTCTTCTCCCCGCCGCGAGCGGCCCAGCGACGCCCGCCCAGCCACACCCCGGCGGCGATTCCGAGGATCAGCATCAGCGAGTAACCGCGCAGCGGCAGCGGACCCAGGTGGATCTCGCCGATGGACGGGCTGGGAATGAAGGCCAGGGGCACTGGTGGTTCCTCACACGGGGCGGTGGGTCAGCAGGCCGTCGGCCGCGGGGCTGATCGTCGCCGCCCGCGCCCCTCACGCACATCGACCGATCGACGCGCCCTTCATCCACCGATCGGTGGACCCGCCCCCACTGGCCGGCTGATCCGCCCGCTATGCGGCTGCGCCTACGCTGAGGGCCATGGCACGGCAACAGGGGCGGGCGCGCGAGCGGTGGAAGACCATGGGCCAGCACGCCTTCTTCGCCACCGTGCTCGCCCTGTCGATGCCGGGTGCGCTGGCCGGGGCGGACATGACGACCGGCGCGGCGCTGTCGCGGATCGGCCCGGCGGTGGGGCTCGCCCTTTGGTACGCGTACTGGATCGCGCTGCGTGGTGGCGCTGGCGCCGGTCGCCCGCCGCTGCCCTACCTTGTCGGGGCCTTGGCCGGGTGGGCGGTCATGGTCGTGGTGGACCCCGCGTTCCTCCCGGTCGCCGTGGCGGTGCTGAGTCCGTACTGGTTGAGGCGGGCCTGGTGGTCGGCCGGCGGGGTGCTGGTGATGGGTGCCGCCTGGTCGTTGCAGAGCCTCACCACGGACGGCTACGTCGACGTGCGGGCGCTCACGGGCTGCGTGCTCGGCACGGCGGTGGCGGTCACCATCACCTGCTACGTCGCCACCCTCGACCATGAGAGTCACAAGCGGCAGCGGCTCCTGGACGAGCTCACCGCCACCCAGGCGGAACGAGCGGCGGCGGAACGCCAGGCGGGCACCCTGGCCGAACGCCAGCGCCTGGCCCGGGAGGTCCACGACACGCTGACCCAGGGGTTCGCGTCCATCGCCATGCTGCTCGACGCCGCACGCGACGACCTGCCCCCCGACTCTCCTGCGGCCCGCCGCGTCGAGCAGGCCATGCGCACGGCCCGGGACAACCTCGCCGAGAGCCGCCGCCTCGTGCACGCCCTGCGCCCCGCGCCACTGGACCGTACGCACCTGGCGGACGCGGTTCGCGAACTCACCACCCGTCTGACGGAGGAGACCGGCACCGAGGCCTACACGGTCGTGACCGGCCGACCGGTCGCCCTGCCGCCCAGTACCGAGGGCGAATTGCTGCGTGTCGTGCAGGAGGCACTGACCAACGCCCGGCGGCACGCCCGCGCGATGAGCGTCTCGGTCACGCTGTCGTACCTCGGCGATGTCCTGGCGATCGACATCCAGGACGACGGCACCGGTTTCGCGCCCGCTGCCCGGCATGCGGGCGTCGGCCTGACCACCATGCGGGAGCGCATCGCCGCCTTGCACGGCACGTTCGCGGTGGAAAGCGCCCCGGGCGAGGGTACGACCGTCGCCGTCACGGTGCGCCTCCCCGCCGAGCCTCCGTCCCCCGAACCCTCAGCCGCCGTGTCGGGCACCAAGCGGATGGCCCCGGCGTCATGAGGACTTCGACCGGTCCCACCATCCGGGTCCTCCTCGCCGACGACCACCCCGTGGTCCGCGACGGGCTTGCCGCCATGCTGGCCACCCAGCCCGACCTCACGGTCGTCGGCCAAGCTGTCAACGGTGCCGAGGCACTGCACCAGACCGCCTCGCTCGCACCCGACGTGGTGCTGATGGACCTGCAGATGCCCGGCATGGACGGCACCACCGCGACCGCCGCCATCCGCGCCGCCCACCCCGAAGTCCGGGTACTCGTCCTGACCACCTACGACACGGACGCCGACATCACCGCCGCCATCGACGCCGGCGCGGTCGGCTACCTGCTCAAGGACACCGGACGAAATGAGCTGTGCCAGGCCGTCCGTACCGCCGCCCGGGGAGGTGCGGCACTGTCGCCCACGGTCGCCGCCAAGGTCCTGGCCCACATGCGCGGCGACCGGGGCGACGGCTTGTCCGGCAGGGAACTCGAAGTCCTGGCCGCCGTGGCCCGCGGGCAGAGCAACAAACAGATCGCCCGCGCCCTGCGCCTGTCCGAGGCAACGGTCAAGACCCATCTGCTCCACATCTACGCCAAGCTCGGCGTCGGCGACCGCACCGCCGCCGTCACCGCCGCGCTGGGCCGGGGAATCATCCGCGTGGACTGAACGCCTCGACGGACCGGTTCGGCCGGCCGAAGCAGAAGCCGTCGATCACCCTGCGCTGTGATCGGTGGGCTCGTCGCGGACGACCACCTGCTCATCCGCGTCACCTCACCCGACGCGACCACGCTCACCACCATCCAGGACGTGGTGAGCAGCCATCGGCCGCGACGCGCGGATCGCCCCACGGTCGTGGTGCCGGGTCATGGCGTACTGCGGTCGTGGTACGCGCAGTGCACGCCGTGGGTTGACGCCGGAGCGCGCTTTCCTCCGAGAACCTTGAAGCCTCAAAAATGTGAGGTGGATCGTGATCGAGGTAAACGACCTCAGCAAGAGGTACGGCGACAAACTCGCCGTCGATGAACTGACCTTCTCCGTGCGCCCTGGAGTGGTGACGGGGTTCCTAGGGCCCAACGGTGCGGGCAAGTCGACCACGATGCGGATGATCATGGGCCTTGACCGGCCGTCGTCCGGTACGGCGCGTATCAACGGCCGTCCGTACGAGCAGCACAAGGCCCCGCTCCAGGAGATCGGGGCGTTGCTGGAGGCGAAGTCGATCCACCCCGGGCGCTCGGCATATCAGCACCTGCTGGCTCTGGCGGCGAGCAACGGCATCGGCAAGCGGCGGGTGCTTGAGGTGATCGACATGGTCGGGCTGACGGAGGTGGCCCGCAAGCGGGCGGGCGGGTTCTCGCTGGGCATGGGGCAGCGGCTGGGCATCGCCTCGGCGCTCCTCGGCGACCCCAAGGTCGTGATGCTGGATGAGCCGGTCAACGGCCTTGATCCTGAAGGCGTGTTGTGGATTCGCAATCTGTTGAAGGGCCTCGCGGACCAGGGGCGGACGGTCTTCGTCTCCTCTCACCTGATGAGCGAGATGGCGTTGATCGCCGAGGACCTGATCGTGATCGGACGGGGCCGGCTGCTGTCGGCCGGTCCGCTCGCCGACTTCATCGCCGGGTCCGCCAGCCGCAGCGTACGAGTGCGCTCACCGCAGGCCGCGGACCTGCGTGCCGTGCTGCTGGGCGACGGCGTCACGGTCTCCACCAGCGAGCCCGGCTTGCTGGAGGTGACGGGACTGGAGGCGGCCGAGATCGGTGAACGCGCGGCGGCCGCGGGCCTGGTGCTGCACGAGCTGTTCCGTCAGGAGGCCTCGCTGGAAGAGGCGTTCATGGAACTGACCCACGACTCCGTCGAATACCACGCCACCACCGCGGAGCCCGTCACGACGGGAAGGACGAACCGATGAGCACCACAGACCTCGCCCCGCAGGACACGCACAGGACGGAACGCCCGTCGGCCGACCGTCAACGGGTCACCTTTCCGCGGGTCCTCCACATGGAATGGATCAAGCTGCGGTCGCTTCGCTCGACGACCTTGACGCTGGCGATCACGGTGGCCCTCCTCATCGGCTTCGGGCTGCTGTTCAGCAGCCTGGTCGGCTCGGGAGAGGGCCCCGATCAGGAGGACTTCAGCGACCCGACCTCGATCACTCTGGGCGGAGTGATGCTCGCCGCGCTGGCCACCGCGGTGCTCGGAGTGCTGATGAGCGCCGGCGAGTACGCCACCGGAACCATCCGCGCCACGCTCGCCGCAGTCCCCTCACGCCTGCCGGTGCTGTGGGGCAAGGTGGTCGTCTTCGCCGCGGTGAGCTTCGTGCTCATGCTCATCGCGGCCCTGGGAGCCTTCCTGCTCGGCCAGGCGGTCCTGTCGTCCCGCGACATGGACACCGCCGCGCTGTCCGATCCGGGGGTGTTCCGCGCGGTCGTTGGCGCGGCCGTCTACCTGACCGGCGCTGGGCTGATCGGCCTGGCCGTCGGCGTCCTGCTGCGCAACACCGCCGGGGCGATCACCCTCGTAGTGGGCGCGCTGTTCGTGGTGCCCGGCCTGATCCAGCTGCTGCCCAGCAGCTGGAACGACGCCATCGGCCCGAACCTGCCGTCGAACGCGGCGAACTCGGTCATGTCCGTGCAGACGACCAGTGACTCGCTGTCACCCGGGTCCGGACTGGCGGTGTTCGCCGTGTACATCGTCGTCCTCCTGGCCGGCGCGGCCGTCGTCCTCAAGCGGCGCGATGCCTGAGTCCGATGCCTGAACACAGCGCCGCCGGCACCCCTACCGCCCGCTCGTACCCCTCCGGCGTACGGGCGGGTGGTCCCGTCCGCCGGCACGAGGGGACTCCGTACGAGGCGACCAGGTACGAGGGGACGGTGCGGCCGTGACCGGCCCGGTGCCGTGGCGACGGGTGACCGGCGTCGAGCCACGCCTGCTGGACGCCGCCCTCGCCGCCGTCGTGGGCGCCGGCGGTCTGCTCTACCTGCTGTTCGGACGAGGACCCGACGGCGAAGCACCGTCAGGTGCCGACGCGGTTGCCGCCGGGACCGCCGTCCTCCTGCTGCTGACCCGCCGACGGGCACCGCTGCCCGTCCTGGCGCTGACGGTGCTCGGCGAGACCGCGTTCACCGTCCTCACCTCCCGTCCGTCACCCGTGCTCGCCTTCACCGCGCTGATCGCGGTCTACACCGTGGCCCGCACGGTCCGGCGCCGGACCGCGGTGATCGCCGCCGCCCTCACGGCCACCGCGCTGTACGTCGTCATCGCCTATCCGATGAACTCCGCCTCCGACCCGGAGGGCGGCGCGGTGTTCGCCTGGGTCGCCACGTTCGCCGCTGTCGGCGGCACGGTGCGCACCTGGCGCGACTACACGGCCGCCATGGAGGAGCGGGCGCAACGTGCGGAGGCGAGCAAGGAAGTGGAGGCCCGCCGCCGGGTCGCCGAGGAGCGGCTGCGCATCGCCAGGGAACTCCACGACGTGGTCGCCCACCACATCGCCCTGATCACCATTCAGGCGGGCGTCGCCGGACACTTCCTGCGTGACCGGCCGGACCGGGCCGAGGCGGCGCTCGGCCACATCCGCGAAGGCGGTCGCACGGTGCTGGACGAGCTGGGCTCGCTGCTGCACGTACTACGACAGTCCGGCGACGGGACGGACGAGATGGATGAGGCGCATCCGACGGAACCCGTGCCCGGCCTGTCCCGCCTCGGACGGCTCATCGAATCGCTGACCGCCGCCGGGCTGAGCGTCCGCCACCGGCAGGCCGGCCGACCGCGCCCTCTGCCGACCGCCGTCGACCTGGCCGCCTACCGCGTCATCCAGGAGGCGCTGACCAACGCTCACAAGCACGGCGCCGGCGCCAAGGTCGACCTGCTCGTCGACTACCGGACCGACGCGCTGCACATC
>NZ_JBQQBS010000097.1:0-19931 GCF_052245395.1 Streptomyces sp. 4N124 | reverse complement strand
GGCTGGGGCTGTCCGGGCTGGCCTGCCTGCTGGGGGTAGCCGTATCCGGGAGCCTGCGGGTGGCCGGGTTGCGGCTGCGGGGCGTGCGGCGGCTGGGGCGCCTGTCGTGGGTCGACCGGTGCCGGGTGTCCGCCCTGTGCCGGGTAGCCGGGCTGCTGGGCCGGGGCCGGCGGCTGGACCGGGCCGAACGCGCCCTGGGGCGGGACTTGGTGCGGCTGCGGCTGCGGGGGCTGGGCGGGGTTCTGGGGGTAGCCGTAACCGGCGGGCTGGGGTGCCTGCGGAGGTACGCCCGCGGCAGCGGCGTCCTGGCCCGGCTGCCCTGCCTGCTGCGGTACTCCCTGGGCGGGCTGCGCGGGCACGTAGCCCGGCGGCAGCGGGGGAATCGCCTGGCCGGCCTGGGGCATGGGGGCCGGCATGGCGGGCTCGCCCTGCGGCTGCTGCCCCTGAGTGGCGGCAGGCGGGGCCTCGGGAGCGGGGGGCTGCTGCGGCTGGGCTTCCGGTTCTGCTTCCGCCGTAGCTGACGCCGCGTCGGCGTCCGTCTGCGCGGGGGAGCCCGCATCGGGCTGAACGACCGCGGTCCCCTGGCCGTCCGTACCGTCCGTGTCGGCCGAACCGTCAGCCTCGGGCGCCGACCCGGCGGAGCCGTCCGCCTCGGCCTCGTCGCCGCGCTCCTCCTCCGGCTCCTCGTCGTCGGAGGTCTCGCCGAACAGCCGCGCGGCCTCGGCATCGGCGGCGGCGTGGTTGAGGTCGGGCAGCGGCTCACCGGCGGCGGGCTCGTCGGGGGCGCTCGCCGCGGGGGCGGCGGCCTGGGACGGGCTGCCCTGGGAGTCCTCGTCGACCGGACGCAGCACCGGGAAGCCGGGCGCTGCGGGAGGCGGGGTCGACGGCTGCTGCTGAGCCGGTACGTGACCACCCGACGTGTCCTGGCGCTGCTGGGGCACGCTCGCTCCCGCCTGCTGGGGGTAGCCGTATCCGCCGGGCGTCGCGGCGCCTCCGGCCGTGGGGGCGGCGGTGCCCGGCTGCTGCTGCGGAGGCTGTGGCGGTTGCGGCTGGGCGGGCTGCGGCTGGCTGGACTGAGGCTGGGCGGGCTGAGGCTGGCCCGGTTGCGGCTGGGCCGGCTGCGGATACCCGTAGCCGTCGGTGCCACCCGTGCCGGACTGGTTCGCGCCGGGCGCGTCCGACGTGGGCTGCTGCGGTGCGGGTGCGCGATAGGTGTACGGCTGGGCCGGCGCCGGAGCGCTCGGTGGGGGAGCCTGCGGTGCGGGAACGCCGGGCGGTCCGGAGGACGGCACGGCGGGCGATCCGGTCGGCGGTGGAGGCTGCGGTGAGGACGGCCCGGGGTTGCTCGGTTCGTCGTTCGCGGAGCCACTCTGCGGCTTCGGGGCGTACCAGGCGGGAGGCGTGTAGACGATTTCGAACTCACCGGTGAGTTCGGTCTCCTGCTCGTCCCCGTCAGAGGACGGGCCGCCGCCGTTGTAGTCGGACCGATCCCTGTTCACTGCTTGCCTCCTGGTCAGCCACTGCTGCTGAGTTGGTCGTCGCGGCCGGGCGGACCGAGTGGCGAACCCCACGCGGCTGCGATCGTCACCGCATCACCAGAAGCCTAATCACTTGCATCGCGCTAGGGAAAAGCGCCCACGGGCACGGCCGGTTCGCACCCCATGCCCGGAAACGAAGACGCGTTCAGTCCATCCGACGGGCCACGCCGAGCAGGCCCGTCTCCGCGTCTGTGGGTTCGGTCATCACGAAGGTGCGGTGCTTGCGGGTGCACCACAGGGCGACGCTGTCATGCAGGTTCGACAGATACTGCAGCGGTTCGTCCGGGATGCCCAGAGTGTCCCGTACGATCTCGGTCTCCTCGGGCGAAATGCGCTGAATGCCGACCAGTTGGGCCTGGGCCAGCCAGCGCGGCGCGTGCTCGCTGACGAAGGGCAGCACCGTCACCACGGCCTGCCACGGCAGCGCGGTCACCCGGCCGCGCGGCGGACGGATGCCGCAGTCCCGGATCAGGACGACGGGGCTGGAAACGGACGGCCCCTGAGCGGGCACCCGTCCCACCGGGTAGACGGTCACGCACTGCTGGCCGCCACCCGCCGACTGGGCCAGCTGCTGCCACGCCTGCGGCCGGCCGGTCTCCACGCCCACGCGCGCGCCGGTCGCCGCGATACGCAACGCCAGCACCTGGGCCAGCCAGAGGCCGCCCACGAGCACGACGTCGAAGGGGGTCGGACGGGACAGACCGAGCACGGCGGGCTGCGACGCCCGGTCGGTGCCGATGATCACGCCGTCGTCGCCGATCGGCATGCTGATCGCCTCAAGCTCGTCGACGGTGACGACATGGCGGTTGCGGCGCGGCCCGCGCAGCCCGAACCCCGGGCTGAAGACACGCCGTTGCTGCCGCGGCTCCGGCTGCCGGATGATCGGGATCATGCCGGTGTCGGAGGGCGAGGCCACGTGCGCGGGGGTGGCCCGGCCCGGCTGGCCCGGGGGCATGGTCGGTGCGGGGTGGGACATCAGTACGTACCTCCGAGCGGCAGAGTGGCGAGGGCTCCCGGGACCTGCTCCCGGTCGAGGCGGACCAGACCGACCTTCGCGGTACTCGCGGTCCGCTCCAACTCCCGTCCCACCTGGCCGAGTTCGCTGTCTCCACGGGCGGTGACACGGATGTGCCCCGCGAGGGAGACACCCCGGCTGCCGGCCTTGCTCAGGGTGACACTGAACGTCGTGGCGAGCACCGGGAGAGAGGTGAACCGCGTCACCAGCTCGGGCAGCGCCACACCGCCGTTCCCCAACTGCGGCCAACGGGACACCCAGTACGTCGTATGCCACCGGTCGTCGACCCGCCACGTCCGTACCGATTCGACCGAACGGCGCTGGGTCCGCCCGTCCTGGCCGTGCTGCGCGTTGGCGCGCGGGTTGAGGCAGCTGGACGTCGCCAGCGCCTGCACCAGCTCGTTCTCGTCCAGGATGGTCGCCTTGAACCCGGCCCCGGCCAGTCGGCTGGTCAACTGGTCCGCCACCCGCAGCAGAGCGCGCTGCGCCCCGGGAACACCGTCGCCGCGCGCCTGAACCGCCTCCGGGCACAGCTCCGGGTCCAGCTTGAGAGCGACCCAGGTGAGCCGGAGCGCGGGCGAACCGGTCTGCGCCTGCAGTGGGCCGTACGACCGCGCGGCGATCGACTGCTCGGGCAGATGCGGTGCGGGCGCCGGCTGGGTGTGCTGGACCACCTGCGCGGAGGCGAGCCGGATCCCGTCGACCTCCAGAGCCTCCTGGATCAGCTTCAGCGGCAGCTGCCGCCCGGCGCCCCCGGGGCGCAACGGCTGGTCCGCCGGTTGCACGAAGAGCACCGCGGTCAGGAAGGTCCCGTCACCGATCAGACCGATCGAACGGTCGTCACGGGACACGAACTCATAGGTCCGCAGCGCCGGATCGCACTCCACGACCGGAGCCAGCATCGCGTCCGTGCCCGGCGGCACGGGCAGCTTGGCCTCGCGCTGACGGCGCCTCAGCGCGCGCGCCGTGTCGTACCACTCGGCCAGCGGCCGACGGCCCCGGCGCAGGACCGCGAGAAGCAGCAGCAGCGCCGCCACGGCACCCGCGGGGGCCAGCAGCCAGGACACGTCGGTGACCCAGGCGACGAGCATGACCGCCGCCGCGAGCTCCACCAGGATCAACTGCTGCAGCCGTACCGGGCCCATACCGCCCGGGGTGGGCAAGGTGCGTGGCGACGCGGCGGCGGGGGCCGGAGTCGACGTGCGTCCGCGGTCCGGACCGTCCGGTTGCTGCTGTGCGCGGCGTGCGCGCCGAGTGCTCGTAGCGCTGGTCATCCCCCGGGACATCCCTTTCGCGAAGTGGTGGCCGTTCGTCGGGCGTCCATTGGCCCACATCGTCCATACGAGTGGCTCACGGTACCCGCTGCCGGGCACAGACGGCACAGCGGCGCAGGGGACACCGACCCCGGGTGGCCAGCCTCGCACGGACCGGGCCCGCATGGTGGAGCGCTGTCGTGAAGCTCTGTGAAGATGATCTGTGAAGATGCGGGGACGGCCGTACCCTGATGGACCGCCGCACCGCGGCGCAGTGCATAGTGGATGCCTGCTCGGCCGGAGCGGCGGCCTCGCGTTCCACGGTCAGGCCTCACGATTCGCGGTCAGGCACGATCGGGCACGGTCGAGCACCATCGGGGACCAGAATTCGGGAGACACGGGGACCATGGCAAAGCAGCGTCGGGATGAGCTCGCCGCCTACACGTTCGCTCGCAAGCGCACCGTCGCGGCGTTTCTGGCGCCGTCCCCGGGCGGCTCCGAAGAAGGCGCACCGCGTCCGGTTCGTACGGTGATGCCCAGCCTGGCGGTGGGCATCGTGCTGGTGATCGGCTTCATCGCCTGGGGCGTGATCAAGCCCTCCGCGCCCAAGGGTTGGGACACTCCCGGCGAGTACATCATCGTCGACAGCGACTCCACGACGCGCTACGTCGTCCTCAACGACGAGACGTCGAGCGGCAAGAAGACCAAGACGCTGCACCCCGTCCTCAACTACGCCTCCGCCAAGCTCCTCCTGGACAAGGGCAAGGGCAGCGTCATCGAGGTCCCCGGCAAGGAGATCGACAAGAGCGGCATCCCGCACGGCGCGACCCTCGGCATTCCGTACGCCCCCGACCGGCTGCCCGCCAAGGACGACGCGGAGAAGGCGAAGACCTGGGCGGTGTGCGAGCGCCCGGCCTCCGGCTCCGGCACGGACGACGCCATCGACCGTGCCGTCTTCGTCCTCGACTCCGACGACGCGAAGTCGCTCGCGGGCAAGGTCGACCCGCGCGAGGCCCTGTACGTCAAGGACCCCAAGACCGACCAGGAATACCTGGTCGACGGCAAGGGCAACCGCTTCCTGCTGGGCGGCCCGTCGGGTCTCGACGAGACCACCATGGAGCAGCTGCGCGCCGCCGTCATCGGCACCACGTCCGAGCCCCAGCCGGTGAGCCAGGAGTGGCTGCGCACCCTCAACGAGGGCGGGGTCATCACCTTCCCGACGGTTCCGTCCGCCGGCGCGACGACCGCGGTCCAGGGACTCCCCTCCGAGGTGAGCACCGTAGGGCAGGTCCTCAAGGCACAAGAGGCGCAGGGCCCCCAGTACTACGTCGTCCTCCAGGACGAGATCGCCCGCATCACGCCGTTCGTCGCCGCGCTGCTCCAGGTGAAGGACGGGGTCGACCCCATCGAGGTCGACACCCGCGACATCATCGAGGCCAACGGCGGCCCGGCCGACCGGTTCTACGCGGACAAGGGCTGGCCCGAGACCGTTCCGCGGCAGGCCAACCCCGCGGCCACCGCGACCGGCGAGGCCCGTAACACCTCCTGCAGCGTCTACGACGGCACCATCGGCCCGGACAGCAAGCCACAGCTCGCCGCCTGGGCCGGAACGGCGTACCCCAAGAAGGTCGTCGCCGAATCGCTGAGCGCCTACGTCTCCTCCGGTTCGGGCCTCCTCTTCCAGGAGGTCACCGGTGCGGCGGGCGGCGGCGGTGCGACGTATCTGCTGACGGACACGGGCCTGCGGTACTCGCTGCCGACGAACAACGACAGTGAGGCGGAGGGGGCGGAGGCAAGCGGCAGCGGTTCGTCCGAGTCCTCCTCGTCCTCGTCGGAGGGTGAGTCGGGCGACGCGAGCGAGACGGCGAAGGCGCGCACGCGGCTGGGTTACGAGGACGTCTCCAACCCGGCGTTCGTACCGCAAACTTGGGCGACATTCATCCCGAAGGGCCCGACCCTGGACACGGGTAGCGCGGCACAGCCGCAGAGCCAGTGACGTGCTGAGGATGTGCGGGAGTGAGCGCCAACGGGGTTGCGAGCGAGGGGACTTGACAGCAACCATCCACCCACGCATCGCGCGTGTGTGTGAATGCTGTAACTGAAAGACCTTGCCTGTGGGTATGAGACAGGCGGAGGATAGAGTGCTTCCAGCGTTCACGAACGGAACGCCACTCCGGGACTGGTAAGGGTTTCCCGGATCAACGACGACATGGGGGAAGGTTCATCATGGCCGGCCAGTTCCGGGTAACAGAGGACGAACTGACCAAGCTCTCCGGGGACATCACCACGGTGAACGGTCAGCTGCAGGGTGAGATCCGCCGTCTCAACGGAGTGATCGACCAGATCGCCGGCGGTTGGCAGGGTGGCGCAGCCACGTCGTACCGCCAGCTGCAGGAGCGTTGGAACGCGGACGCGAAGAGGATGAGCGACATCCTCAACGACATCAAGGAAGCCGTGGACTCCACGCGGAGCAACTACTCCGCGTCGGAAGAGCAGCAGAACTCCGAGATCAGCAAGATCATGTCGGACTTCGGCTGATCGAGCCGTGGGGTGGCCGGCTCGCGCCGGTTTTGCCCGTCTCCATAGCTTTCCACTGATTCCTTCCGACTCTTCCTGAATCGGACTCTTCCTGAAAGGGAATGACGATGTCGATCCTCGTCAATTACGCAACCATCACCAACGCGTCCACCGACGTGAAGACCACCGCCGGTCGCATCAAGCAGCAGCTCGACGACCTCGAGGCCGCGGTCAAGCGCGTCGCCAACACCTGGGAAGGCGAGGCGCAGGAGGGCTACCAGCGCAAGCAGCGCGAGTGGGACCGCACCGCCGCCGACCTGCACGCGACCCTGCTGAAGATCTCCACGGCCCTGCAGAGCGCGGCCGACAACTACCAGGCCACTGAGAAGAGCAACGCCAACACCTGGGGCTGAGCCCGTCGGCGGCCCGAGGGGTGTGCGTGAATGCGGTGGATCGGCCCAGCAGGCGCGAAGGCGTCGGCTGGGCCGCCCCTTTCTGAGGGGCCGCGCACAACACATCCTGCGAATCTTCACATTCGCGGATGGGTTGTTCACGCGCATGCTTCAGCGTCGAGGACCTAGGGGACCTAGTCGAGGACTTAGGGAACTCAGAGGCCCTCGCGGGCTTCGCAGTCGTCGAAGTCAACGAAGCGGGCGCAGCAGACGTAGTAGACGTAGTAATCGAGTGAGCGACGTAGTAGTCGAAGCAAGCCGGCAGGCCAGCAAGCTCACAAGTGAGCATGCAGGTAAGCCAGGTAAGCAAGGAAGCCCTGGGAGTCTGGACATGAGGGGCCTGGACGTGGAGGGCCTGACAGCCCGTTCGCGCAGCGGCAACAGTGGAACCCGCGCACTGCAGCGGGCCTTTGGCGTGCTCGCGGCGACGGGAATCTGCCTGGCATCCGCTCCACCGGCACTGGCGTCCGACAACTCGGGCAACCCAGATTTCGGCCTGACGGCCAGCTCGGAGTGCGTCTTCGGCGGCGACGTCATCAAGTCCACGCCGTGGTCACTCCAACGTGTCCTCCTGGACCAACTGCGCGAACAGGCGACGGGTGAGGGCGTCACGGTGGCGGTGATCGACACCGGCGTGGACGACTCCAACCCTCAACTCCGCGGCGCGGTGGGCGGCGGCAGCAAGTCCTACGTCGGGGGCAAGGCCACCGATGACCTCGAAGGCCACGGCACCCGGGTCGCGGGCATCATCGCCGCGCGACCCCTCAAGGGCACGGGCTTCGTGGGCATCGCACCGGACGCCAAGATCCTGTCCTACCGCTACACGGGCGGTGAGGAGAAGCAGGGCAACTCGGGCACCATGGCATCGGCCATCGACGCCGCGGTCGCCGCGGGCGCCGACATCATCAACATCTCCTCCGACACCGCGGACAAGTCCGACAACCTCGTCCTGGGGACCGCCGTGGCGAACGCGGTACGCAAGGGCGCGCTGATCGTGGCTGCCGCCGGCAACGACGGAGCGGACGGCAAGTCGGCCAACACATACCCGGCTTCCTACGACGGCGTCCTCGCGGTAGCAGCCTCCGACCGCAACGACGAACGCGCCTTCTTCTCCCAGTCCGGCGACTTCGTCGACATCGCAGCGCCGGGCGTCGGCATGGTCTCCACGGTCCCGCAGGGCGGGCAGTGCACCGCGGACGGCACGAGTTTCGCAGCGCCGTATGTCGCGGGCGTCGCGGCCCTGCTGAAGCAGAAGCACCCGGACTGGAAGGCGTCCCAGATCGCGACCCGGCTCGAGGAGACGGCTCAGCGGCCGGGGCGGGGGCCCAATCGGTTCATCGGGTGGGGTGTTGTGGATCCGGTGGCTGCGTTGTCGGATGACTCCACGCCGGGGAGCTCGCCGTCACCGGATCCGGTGGTGGCGGCTGGAGGGGGCGGGGTTGTCCCTATGGCGGTGACCATGGGAGAGACCGAGGCTGAGCGGGAGCGCCGGATCGCCATGTATGTCTTGGGCGTTGGGGCGGCTCTGGCGTTGGTGGTTGCGGGGGGTGGGGTGGCTGTGCGGGATTGGCAGGCGCGGCGGGGTGGTCGGGCTGGTGGGTAGTAGTCGGGTTGGGCGATCGATGACTTGGGCGCCGAGTGGGTGCGCTGACAACTTCAGGAACAGGGGAGAGGACAACGGGGTATGAGTAACGGGATGCGGGTCGATCTGAGCGCGCTGGATGAGGTCATCCGGAAGCTCTGGACGTTGCTGGACGATATGGATAAAGCGGGGCAGACGTCGCGGTACAACACGGAGATCCCGATGGACGCGTTCGGGAACTCGTGCCTCTTTTTGGAGGCGGGCGAACTGCATGAGGCCCACAAGAACATGAAGACCGATCTTGAGAACGCGATCAAGGGCCTGCATGGGTTGATCGACAAGTTCGGCACGAGCACCTCCAAGGTCAAGGACAAGTACACCGAGCAGGAGTACGCGAACAAGCACCAAATGGGTGGTGACACGGGGAGCTCGAACGGCTCGTTTGCAAGGTAGCCCGATCGAGAATCACCTATTAGAGGGAGGAGTTCAAAATGGCTGGTGACAAAGACCTGCCCAAGCCAGTGATTGAGAATGACGTCTGCGTTGCGGACCCGGGGCGGCCCCAGACCAAGACTCAATTCATTGAGTACTCGCTCAAAGAGCTCAAGCAGATGCTTGATCTCACCGACCCGGTGGCGATCGAGCGAGTCGGCGATCACTGGAAGTCGGTTAAGGGTATCCTCGCCGGCGGTAAAGACGGTGAGGGAATCGCTGGCGTGCTCGATAAAGCCGTCGACAGCGTCCTGGAGTACTGGGAGGGCGAAGCAGCCACGAGTTTTGAGAAGAAGGCTCGCCAGATCGCGCAGAGCATCAGGAACGCGGCTTGGCACGCCGACCTCAACAGCTCCCAAATGGCTGACGCCAGCTCGCAGCTACGCAGGTTCAAGGCGCAGCTGGACGCGATCGAGGAGCCCAGTGGCTGGGCCAAGCTTGGCGATGCCCTCAGCGACTGGAAATGGGACAACGGCGAAGCAGTAGCCAGCGACCTCAAGGACCGCCAGCTCACTGCCAAGGAAGTCGCGGAAATCAACGAGGGCAAGATCGGCGCGAGCCGTGAAGCCCAGCTCAATGGTGTTGCCGTCATGGAGGACCTCGCGGCTCAATACATGCGAGTCTCGCGGAACTTGAAGAACAACAGAATCGTCGACGACGGTCAGGGCAATATCAAGGAGCCCAACGGTCAGGTGGAGTACCCACCACCTGTCGTCTCGCCCGGTGTAGGTGCGTCCCGTCCAAGCGGTTCGGCATCAGGCAACAAGCCGTGGAGCGCCGGTCCGACCACGAGCGTGAAGCCGGCCCCAACGGGGCCCCGTGACCAGGGCATCACGGGAGGTGCACAGCTCCCGACCAGCAAGACGAAGGTGGACAGCATCTCACCGGGTCTGACAGGGCCCGGTCCCGGCACTGGCACTGGAGGCCCCGGCGTCGGCGGGGGCGGGGTTGGGACCGGCGGGGCTCAGGGCCCGGGGATCGTGGCTCCTGGCGGAGGGACCGGCGTCGGACGCGGTACGGCAGGACGCGGCGGCATTGGTGTTCCGGGCGGCGGTCGCGCAGCTGGTACTGGCGCGGGAGCAGGCCGCGGTGCCGGAGGCCGAGCCGGTATGGGCGGCATGGGCGGCGGTGGAGCCGGCGCAGCCGGCCGAGGTGGTGCTGGCGCTGGCGGACGTGGAGCCCTAGCGAAGTCCCGTGGCGGCGTGGTCGGAGCGGCCAAGGGCATCACTGGCAAGGGCGCCGGTGGCGGTGCGGGCCTGCACGGCAGCCGCGGCGGAACCCAGCGCGGGGCCGGTGCAATGGCTGGCGGCATGGGCGGTCGCAACGGCCGCCGGCCCAACGACGAGAATAGCCAGGGCGAGCGTCCCGACTACCTGGTCGAGGACGAAGAGACCTGGATCTCGGAAGAAGACCGCAACCGAAACGTACCGCGGACCATCGAGTAGGCACACTAGTGAGCCGCACGGAGAGATCGTGCGGCTCACTCGCATGAAGGCTGGCGGAACCAGTCGTGGTTTGAGTGAGGAGCAAAGAAGTGAGTTTCAAGCGAGTCTGGTCCACGGCGGGAGTCGTGACGCTGACAGGAGCTTTGCTCCTCACTACGGCCCCATCCGCATCGGCGGACTACGTCAGAGATCAACAATGGGCCTTGAACGCATTCGCAGTAGAAGATGTATGGGCTGAATCCCAGGGGCAAGGCGTTACCGTTGCGGTTGTCGACACTGGTGTCGACGCCAGTCACCCCGATCTGACGGGCCAGGTTCTTAAGGGCAAGGACTTCACCGGTGGAGGAGATGCCCAAGAGGACGTGGTCGGGCATGGGACCAGTATGGCGAGTCTTATTGCTGCGCATGGCCATGGTGCAGGAAATGACTCCGGCATGATCGGCCTCGCGCCTAAGGCCAAGATTCTGCCACTGCGCACCCTCCAGACGCGAGATGATAAGAACCTGGACGAGACGTGGGCTCCTGCGGTTCGTTATGCGGTGGACGAGGGTGCGAAGGTCATCAACCTGTCCTTTGCTGATGAGTACAGCACGACGGGAATCGATGGCCGAGATGCAATTGCGTATGCGCAGGCGCACGATGTAGTTGTTGTTGCTGGAACAGGGAACAATGGTGGAGATGTCGGTTATCCGGCTGCGTTGCCCGGAGTGGTGGCTGTCGGTGCCGTGGATAAAGAGGCCAATCTTTGGGAGAATTCCAACACGGGGAAGCAAGTGGCGCTGACAGCGCCCGGCGTCGAAATTCTCGGCGCAAACAAGAACCGATCCCAGGGGTACGGTATTGCTAGCGGCACCTCGGACGCAACAGCCTACGTATCCGCTGCCGCAGCCTTGGTCCGCTCAAAATTCCCTGACCTCTCCGCAGGCCAGGTCATCAACCGCCTGATCAAGTCAGCCACGTTCGCGCACCACAAAGGGCTCAAGGCGCCCGACGAGGAATACGGCTACGGGATTGTTCGGCCCTATTCGGCACTCACGATGGACATCCCGACCGGTCCCAAGAAGAACCCCCTCGGCCAGCTCAAGTCATCCTCCGTTTCTAGCCAGTCATCCAAGGATACGGACTCTTCGACCCAGGCCAAAAAGAAGAAGTCCTCCTCCAGTAACCTCGTTCTGATTGGCGGCATTGCAGCTGTCGTGGTCATCGGCGCGATCGCCTTCGTGGTAATCCGAAGCCGCCGCAACGGAGGTAACGGCGGACCCGGTCCCGGTGGCGGAACCCCCGCTTATGGCGCGGGCTACTCGCCCCAGCCCTCGGCGGGCCATCAGCCGTACCCCAACGCAACTCCCAACCAGGGGTACCCGCCTACTCCCGGCCAGCACCCCAATCCTTACGCCCAACAACCCCCGCACCAAGGTCAGTAGGAGTGACCCAGTAGCGGCGGATCGTGCGTGAGCATCGTCATCTTCGTACTCCCGACCGACCCTGTTGGGCACCGCCTGTGACGGCTGCTGGAATGTGGCGGACCCTCGAGTAGCCAAACCCGCGAGCCGCACGGAGTAACCGTGTGGCTCGTCTGCATGAAGACTGGCGGAGCCTGTCGTAGTTGAGCGAGGAGCAGAAAGTGCGTTTCAAGCGAGTCTGGTCTGCGGCGGGAGTCGCGGCATTGACAGGGGCTTTGCTCCTCACAGCGGCCCCAGGCGCCTCAGCGGACTACGTCAGGGATCAACAGTGGGTCTTGGACGTATTCGCGATGGAAGACACCTGGGCTGAGGCACAAGGGGAGGGGGTGACTGTTGCCGTAGTAGATTCCGGCGTGGACGGCAGTCACCCGGATCTAGCTGGACAGGTCCTTGAGGGTAAAGACTTCACTGGCGGAGGTAACCCCCAGAAGGACTTGGACGGTCATGGGACGAGCATGGCGAGCATCATCGCTGCGCACGGCCATGGCGCCGGCAATGAGTCTGGCATGGTTGGGTTCGCGCCAAAGGCGAAGATTTTGCCCCTTCGTGTCCTTCAGACACAGAAAGACCCCAATCATGATGAGACCTGGGCCGCGGCGGTTCGATACGCAGTGGACCATGGCGCGAAGGTAATCAATCTTTCTTTCGGTAACGATGGTGGCAAGACTCTAAGTGATGGTCGTGCGGCTATCGCGTATGCGCAAGCCCACGATGTCGTTGTTGTTGCGGGCGCAGGTAATGACGGATCCATTGCTGTCGACGAGCCAGCAGCACTGCCCGGGGTTGTTTCTGTGGGTGCTGTGGATAAGAACGCCAACCGCTGGGAAGGCTCCAACACTGGAAAGGGGCTTGTCCTAATGGCTCCCGGTGTCGAGATTCTCGCCGCGGATACGACTCTGTCGCCGCAATACAGTTTGTCAAATGGCACATCGGGTGCCACAGCCTATGTATCCGCTGCTGCCGCCTTGGTCCGCTCCAAGTTCCCTGACCTCACGGCCGGCCAAGTCATCAACCGCCTCATCAGATCGGCCTCGTTCCTCGGCCACAAGGGACTAAAGGCACCCGACGAGGAGTATGGCTACGGGATTATCCGTCCCCGCCAGGCGGTGACGATGGATATTCCCGCTGGACCCAAGGAGAACCCTCTCGGCCAGCTCCAATCGTCCGACTCGACGTCCGGCAAGGCATCCGAGGAAGCGAACGCCTCGACTCAGGCCACGAAGAAGTCTTCCTCCATCAGCGTCCTCGTCCTCGCTGCCGGCATCGCAGCCATTGTGATCGTCGGTGCTATCGCCTTTGTGGTGATCCGCAACCGCCGCAACGGAGGTAACGGCGGCCCGGGCTCCGGCGGCGGCACCGCGGTTTATGGCACCAGCTACCCGTCCCAGCCCCCAACGGGCTACGGGTCGTATCCCCACTCAGCTCCCCAGGGGTACCCACCTGCTCCAGGCCAGCCCCCGCATTACCCCAACCCGTACGCCCAACAACCCCCGCACCAAGGGCAGCAATAGGAGTAACGCCCCGGGTTTTCCGCCCCCTGGCGATCGGCCAGCAGAGCGAACAAGTCCGAGTAAGAGAAGGGATCTTCGTCAATGGGCGCCATCGTCCTTGTCGTCGGCATCATCGGCGTAGGAGCCGTAATCGCCGCAGTCATCGTCTTCGCAGTAACCCGCAGCCGCCGATCATCGGGCAACGGCGCCCCCGCCAACGGAACTTACCCGCAGAACATGGGTCACCCGCCTCAGCAGCCGATGTACCCGCCCGCACAACAGCCGTACCCCAACGCAGCCCCCAATCAGGGGTACCCCACTCCTCCGGGACAGCCCCCGCAGAATCCCAACCCGTACCCCCAACAGCCCCCGTACCAAGGCCAGTAGCGGAGTTGGGCCTCATTCAGCAGCGGGCTGAAGGGCCGCCTGCATCCCTTACGTGAATTGATGCAATCCGAGGTCCGACCTGCACGCGATGACCTCGCTTGCTCAGTGCCGCAGTACGTGCATCAACAGAACCAGGACAGTGAAGTGGCTGACGACGGAACCTCGTATTACGAACCCGGGGCGGGAAGGGACTTGGCCCGGAAATTCGAGATGCAGGCATACGACCTCAGGGCGTACCTCAAGAAGTTCGAGGAGGAGACAGGGGCAGAAGCGATCACTGATGGCTTCGGCGTCTTGACGGAGTCGGAGGAGGTCACGTCCGCATACATCTCTTACTCCACGGACGTTGCCAGCGCCATGAAGGTCGTGCATCAGCACTTGGACCAGATCGCTGACGCTTTGCGAAAGGTGAACCGAGACACCGAAGTCACTGACGACGACCTCGCGGTTCTCTTCGGGAAGAATTCGGACGGTGACCGGTGAGCGGGAACGAGTCCGTAGCCGAAGAGATCATCGAACTCGGCATTGAGGTCATCAATCCGGGCGGTCGTCCTGATGAGTTGAAAGCTGCGGCTAAAGCGTGGCGACAGCTGAAGACTGAAGTCGAAGGCATGGTCAAGGACCTGGACAAGGACGTCAGGGCCACAGTCGGACACACTTGGCGTGGTGAGGCAGCCAATGCCTTCCTTGTTCATTGGGACGAGTTCGCGGCTGCTGTACTGAGCGCGACGGACGATTTTGACGAAGCCGCCAAGGGTCTTGACGAAGCTGCCAAGTGTATCGAGGAGGTTAATGAAGAGATTCACGGCATCTATGTGGAGATCGGCATCTCCATTGGCGTCTCGGTGGGCATGTCATTCCTCACGCTGGGTGTCTCGGCGGCGGCCGGCACAGCGCGAGTCACCATGTTGGTCACAAGGGCTCTCGATGCCGCGGGTCGACTGGGCAGGCTTCTGCGAACGATCGCCAACATTTTCAGGACCCTGTACAACTCGGGAAGGGGAGGGAAGCTCCTCGCCGAGGGGATGCTGAACTGGGCTGGAGGCGCCGCTGGTGGCATGGTCACCAGCCAACTCAGTGGCAAGGGCTGGGAAGTCGGGACCAACATGATCGGTGGCCTGGCGGGCGCGACTGTCGGGACCGCCGCAAGCAAGGCCGTGACCGCAGCGGGCGGCAAGGAGATCCTCAGCGGGATGGCCGGCGGAGCGGCTGGAGGGATGTCGGGCGACTATCTGGACTCGGTCCGCAAGGGGGAGGACTTCGACATCAGACAGAGCGCTGTCACCGGTGTAGCCGGAGGCGCCGCTGGCGGACTCGGCGGCGGGGCAAGGGCGGTCGACAGAGGGCTCGATGACATGGCTCGGGGTCTGAGGAACGAGAACGACTTCGCCTACAGCGGAGACCGCCCAGAGCACCAGCAAACCGGAGTCGACGTTGCATTCGGTGCCACCACGCCCATCGCGGGCGGCGTTTCCGCGAACACAGCGAAAGACGGATTCGACGGTGTGGACAAGAGTGCCGAGGAAGGCCAGAAGGCAGCTGAGCGGGGCGTCGAGGGTAACAACGAGACGGCAACTGACCGGATCCGCGAGGACTTTGGGTGAACCGCGAAGGGACCGTTCTAGTGAACCTCAAGTCCGCTGAGAGAGTCGGTCGCTGGTCCGCCGGGCTCGCCTTCGTGTCTGGCACCGTCGTTTTCACGTTTTGGTTCTTCAGCTCCGAGCCGGCCCTGCGACGCGAGACGATCCTTGGCGCCCTTGTTTGTGCCGTGCTCGGTGTTGTCGCGATCGCTCTCTACCAGGGAAGAACCGGTGGCCGACAGCCATTCAGTGTGGTGGCAGCAGCCGAGTTCACTGGAACCGAGGCAGATACAGAGCGAAGTTGGCCGGGCTCCGGGGCGGTTCCCTTGCCTCGGCGTATCCCCTCGAGGCGGCGACAGTTGTGGCGTTCCTTCGCTCGCCCTGTCGGCGTCTGGAGCCTTCTTGTGGGGCTGGTTGCCATGGCATGGGGATCACCACAGAGGCCTGACTTGGTGGAGCAGATTGATTCAGCCGGGGCAGTGTTCGCGAAGGTTCAGGTCGACGAAGTCAGGGACGTTCGTTTCCACGACCCGAGTAGGGGCAAGTCGTACTACACGGCGACGACTGTTGTTCAGCTTCCGGCCCTGAAAGGTGGGCAACTAGTACCGGCGACGGTGACTACGAAGTCCCCTGAACGACTGAAGTCCGGGGATCGGGTATCGGTGCTCTATGCCCCAACACAACCGCGACTGGGGGCTGTGGCAGGAGACAAGAGCGATCTGGAAGACGAACTGCGCGGCGCTGCTTTGCCAGCTCGCTTGGTCTGGCTTCTCCTTGCCGGATGGGGGATCGGGCTCTGCGTAATCGTGGTGTTGGTTTACACGGAGCAAGGTTTTCGTACCCTTTCTCGCCTGCGTAACAATGACAATGCCATTCGAGGGCGGGTGTCTCATGCTGCACAATTCCGAGATTCCTCAAGGGAACCGGGAAACAGCGCTGCACCGTCGCGAAGTCTGAGCGTCGAGACGACCGCCGGTCACGTGCACCTTCTCGTGGACCTCACGGAACAGGATCTGCCTGATTCGGTACAAGGGGAGCAGGCCTGGCTGTGCTGGGACGCGCGTCGCGGTACGGGCGGTCGGCGTTTCTCTCCTCGTGTGACTCCTGCTGCTCTGATTTCTGATCACGGCTGGGTGATGCATGGAACTCTCACCGTCCGCGAAGGACAATTGTTGGCAGGCGGCAGTGCGCCGGTTCACAAACTGATTGATGCAGCGGGCGATGGGCGACTGCTCCGGCTGTGGGATCCGCATTCCAAGTGGCCACTTTTCGTGAGTCGGTCAACTTTGTTCATCTTGGTGCTGATTATTGCTGGTGCAGCGCTGATGACATTCGACGTTGCATCGGGATGGCGCTGGGCAGTAGGAATTGCCGGCCCCGTTGCTGCGGCGCTGTTGGCCGGGTCCTTTTTGATGGATGCGAAGCCCGTCGCAGGAAACGGAACCGGCTAATCGGTGCGCGGATGAATGCAAATCGAACTGATCTATTGATGGCGGCGCGGTCCCCGAAGTCTCTGGCGGTCTCTCTGCATGGTGTGGGATCTCGACGCCCAGGCTCGCTTTCGCTGGCAGCGGCGTATGTGGCTGGATAGGAGGCGGATGCCGCCAAGGACGTCGTCGGCTGCACCATGACGATCGCGGATGGCGGTTACCAGGGCAATGGTCTGGTCATCCCGGTCCGCCGGCGAGAGCGAACTACCCGGCTGGAAAGAGCAGCACAACCGCTCCCACAAACGAGTTCGCGCCCACGTCGAGCACACCTTTGCCCGCATGAAGCGCTGGAAGATCCTGCGTGACTGCCGCCTCAAGGCGAGGGTGTCCACCACGCCATGCGCGGCATCGCCCAACTGCACAACCTCACCCTCGCCGGGTAGGCGGCCATTCTGCACGTCAGCCGAGCGCTCCCACACCCACCAGAAGATCGCTTACGGGACAACCTTCAAGCGGCACATCCTGCACCGTCAATCCGACTCGCATAAGTTGATTTCATGGGTCTGTTCGACAAGCTCACCGGAACCAAGCACCCCGCCGACGGTGTCGCCCCACGATCAGCCGCTGAGGTCCACGCGGCTCTGCTCGGCCTCAATCGCCCCGACGTTCCGTACGTCATCCGGGACGGCAGCGCGGAGGGCGCCGATCTGGTGGCAGAGTGGCGCCTCCTGGACCCGGCCTGGCAGACCATCTTCGTCCGCACCCAGGTGAGCCGAGTGTTCCAGGTCCGTATGCGCCTGGTTCCGGAGAAGCCGGAAGTCCGCTCCCTCGACCAGCAATACGAAGTCACGTGGGTTGGCGACACCCCTAGTCTGGCCATCGCGACCGAGGCCCAAAGCGGTCAGGTACAGACGGTCTCGAAGCGCTGGACGCTGGGCCGGGGCGAAGACGGCGGTCCCGAAGCGCACGAGACATTCAGTTTCGACAGTTCTGACCTGAAGAATCCCCTACAGGACGCTGTTCTCGGTGCGGGGTGGACATGGCGCGGAGTCATCACCGGCAAGCTGTGAGATTGGCTGGATCGCACCCGCCTGCCTGAGTGATGTCCTTCGCCGAAGTATCCACGGCTCCAGTCGCCCGAAGAGCTCGTAACACGATCATGAACGGTCTTTCTTCATGTGCCTGAGCGCTTCAGTTGGCGGCTGCTAGCAAACCGCTTGCGAGTCAGTCAAAGGGCTGCAGGCTTGGATCCGAATGGCCTGCGAGCGCATCGATGACTCCACAAGACTGTCTCCATGAGCGCGTTGTGGAGCTTGCTGGCGGCTCCTGCGGGCGCGGTGGTGACCACGCTCATCGGTGTGTTCGCTGGCAGCGCGGTCAGCAGGAGATCTCAGGATCGACACTGGATCAGGGATCAGCAGGTGGCAGCATATGCATGTGTGCTGCGGGAATCGACTGCGGTACTCATTGGCCTCGGCCAGATGGAAGGAAGTCGTCCCGACTCAGCTCCGCAGGGTGTCGTCGTGGCGACCACTGTCGACTGGCGGCCTTGGAACGAAGCGATAGCTATGGTGAACCTCGTAGCTGATCGGGACACCGCAGAAGCCGTCCACGCCCTCGATGAGCAAATCTGGCAGCTCCACTTCGCTGTGAGACGCGGTCTGACCCCTGACGAGAGCTGGCTGGCTCTGCGAGCTCGCGTTGAAGCGGCGCAGGGCCACTTCCTCAACGTCGCGCGCCGCCGACTCTCGCTCGCCGGAGGTCCGCTCCGGCGCCTCTCAGGACGACCAGCACTGGACGATCCGATGTGGGCTGGGTATCGACCCGGCTCATCCGTCAACTGAGGCGCTCAGCCACACTTGAGGCGTCTCCAGCAGATGAGGCTGCAGGCCAACGAGACGAAGGCGTCATGGAGTTCAGTTCGGCGTTCCCAGCGGACGGCAAGGCGCTTGAACTGGTGGAGGAGGGCGAAGGTCTGCTCGACGACGTAGCGGAGTTTGCCAAGGCCCTTGATGTTGGGGGCGCCCTTGGCGGGAGATGACCGGCAGGATCCTCCGTTTTCGCAGCTCTCGCCGGTTGGGGTTCGATCGTGGGCGATGACCTGTGTGGGGAGGAAGGGCTGGATGAGCGTGGTGTGGGCGGCTACGTCGCCGGAATCGGGACTGTTCCATCCGGTTGAGACACGTTCGGAGGTGAAGGATCTGTCAGACCGCTTCAATGACCTGCGTTCCCGTGGTCAGGGGTATGTCGAGGTTCGGTCACCGAACAGTGAGTTCCCGGTGCTGATCCTGGCCTTCCGAGATGATCACGCGGTCGTCCATCTGATGAGTGACACCGAGCGGATGTCTCTGCTCGCAGGTGACGGCACCGTGCCCTCGGGTGCCGAGGTCGAAGTCCCGATCATGGACGACCTCGCCGCGTTCACGGGCGACTTTGTCCTGGATATCGATCGAGCATGGAACCTGGTGCACGACTTCACCCAGACGCGGGCAGCCGGCCCTCTGGGTGAGTGGTGTGAGTTGTAGCTAAAAGCTCGTGACACGATCATGATCGGTGCTTCTTCAGTCGCCTCCAGCAGATGAGGCCGCGGGCCAACGAGATGAAGGCGGCGTGGAGTTCGGGTCGGCGTTCCCAGCGGACGGCGAGGCGTTTGAACTGGTGGAGCAGGGCGAAGGTCTGCTCCACGACGTAACGGAGCTTGCCCCAGGCCCTTGATGTTCGGGGCGCCTTTGCAAGAGACCACCGGCAGGGCCCGGCGCTTGCGCAGTTCGCGGCGATTGGGGTTGGAGTCCTTAATAGTTGCCCCATGGATCCGCACAGGCTGCCCAGTTACGCCCTGCGTCAACTGCCAACCAATACACGGGCGATTGACGGGCCTACGTAGTCGTCGGCGACGCTTCTTGCTCTGCCTCGGTGCCTGTCACGGCAGTTGACTCGGCCGCGGACGCAGCTACAGCCTCAGTCAACTCCTCCAGCGCGATCACCCGTCGGTCGGCTCGATCTCCGTGGCATCCAACACCCCAGCCCGCCATACTACTTCTTACAGGAGCCCCTCCGCCCGCACGCGGGCACTCGCGGCTCCATACACGTTCGACATCCGAGCACCGATGCCACTGCGCGCCCCTCGGCCATGAAGTGGCCAGAAGGCGCCGCATTCGTCCTGTCGGTAACGGCTGAATCGTGGACCACGGGCAGCAGATGAAAAGTGGACCTCGTGTTCTCAGTTGATGTTGGTCATTCCCCGGTGTTGGCGGCGGGAACCCGTCCGAGGTCGCGGCCGCGCATGC
>NZ_JBQQBS010000096.1:0-20169 GCF_052245395.1 Streptomyces sp. 4N124 | reverse complement strand
GTCCATGGCGGCGAGGGCGTCATCGAAGGCGGCGCGCCGGTGGTCCGGGTTCGGGAAGAACGGCAGATCGAGCCGGGCGGCCGTCATCGTGTCGATCGGCGTCCCGGTGGGCTCCTGGATCGGCAGCAGGACGTCGTCGCCGTCATCGCCCGCGACGACGTCCCGGATCCGCGCGGACACCGCCAGGTACGGGACCGTGGGCCGGGACGGATGCGTGCAGAAGTCTCCCGCCGCGACCTCCCGGAGGACCTGGACGACGGCGCGGCTGAAGGCGCAGTCGAAGGCGTCGGAGTCGGGGGCCGACGCGGCGAGGACCCAGGCCCGGTTCGACGCCTGGAAAGGGCGGCGATGCCAACGGGGCACGGTGGCAACGCCGGAGCGGCAGAAGTCGAGCAGGAACAGGGTCCGTGGTCGTGCGTCGCCGCCGGCGACCACGGTCCGGACCCACGCGTCGACGTTGCACGTCTCGTCGCGCCGCCCGTCGGCGCCGATCGCGTACGCGGTGTCCAGATCTGGGGGCTGGTCGCCATGGGTGATCACGTGGACGATCACGACATCGTCCGGGCCCACCCCCTGGATCGTGCGGGTCACGGCCGCGCCCAGGTCGGCCGCCGCCGGCGCCGTCGCCCCGGCCAGCAGGGTCACCTGGTAGCCGAGCTCGTCGAGCATCGCCGCGACGCGGCCTGCCCAGTCGCCGGCGTCGGGCAACGGCGGCCAAGCCGCGGAGTCGATCGCCTCCTCCGCATCGGGTACGGTCCGCGAGCCGGCGGCGAACTCCGCGATCCCGACCACGAGAGCGCGCCGCTGGCCCATTCCGTTCACCATCCGTGTCCCCGGGGTCAAGCCGATGATAGGCCGAGAACGATCTCGCCGCCGGGTTTCTCGATGACCCGTCAGCTCAGGGTCTCTCGGCCGCGACCTTACGCGCGAACGCCCGCTCCACTCCCGCCGTCGCGACGCCGAGCTCACCTACGACCATGGCAAGCAGGTCGTTGGAGAAGCGGGTGGAGGGCAACGACACGCTGAGGGCGCCGCGCAGGTCGTCGTCGGCCGTTGCGGCACTCCAGCGGTGATCGCGCCTAATGGTTGGCGTAGGAGCTGGCCCTGTCCCGGCAGACGATCTCCGCTCCCGGGCGTGCCCGGAGCCATGCGCTGAGGGTGTCTGCGGTGCGGTCGGGCAGGACATCGATGCGTTCCCCGGTCTCCATGTTCAAGATGATCGTTCCGTACACGTGCCCCTTCTTCAGGGCGAAATCAACAAGGCCCAGTACTTGAGGTGCGGCGCCGACCTGCTTGTCCGGCAGCCTGCGTACGAGTCTGAGCAGGGAGTTCGCACTCGTCGGGATGGACAGGTGCTCGGCCAGCCCAGCGCCCCGACGCCCGGCGAGCGCCAGTGCGATCCGCTCCAGCGAGCGACGTAGGAGCGGTGTGCGCCGCGCGAATCGCTCGGTGAGCCCGTCAACTTGCTCGACGAACGTGCGGCGGTCGCACCCTGCTGCCGGGCAGGGGAAGCGTCGCACCATCAGGTCGATCACGACCTGCTGCCCAGCCGCTGCGACGTCGGCCAGCCGCCGCCGGTAGCCATCATGGACGCGGCGGGACACGGCGCGGCAATCCGGGGCACGCCGCCTGGCCCGTCACCGTCCGCGCCGTGAGGGCTACCTCGCGGCCCTCGGCGCTGACTTCCTCCACCACCACGGATGAGAGATGGGAGAACGCCGTGGAGAACCACGAGAACACGCTGCAATCACACGAACGGCCATCCCTCCAGCCGTTTGTGACGTCGTGTCACCGCCCCACAAGAAGTGGATCAGAACCATTTCTGGTGGCCGCCGTCAGGCTGGAGCGAACTGCTGCACCTCGGCACCCGGATCCGTACCCAGCTCCTCGACCAGCCGCTTCTACAGGTCGGCGAAGCAGGCCAGGGCCTCCGGGCTGCGCCCGGCAGCGTGCAGTGCCCGCATCAGCGCCACAGTGAGCGGTTCGACGAGCGGATGCTCGGCGACCAGACCGTTCAGCATGCCGATCACCCCGGCCGGGTTGCCTACACGGAGCTCGGCCTCGGACCACGCCGGCACCGCCTCGATCCACTGCTGCCCCCAGCTGTGCCGGGTGCGCTCGACCCACGCACCGGCCAGGCCCGCCAGTGGCTCACCGCGCCACAGCCCGAACGCCTCCCGCAGCATCACCACCCGCTCGGCATCTGTGCGATCCGCCGCGCCCACGCCGCAGCTGCGACACCCGTGTCCGTATCGACAGGCACGGCCGTGTCTGCCAGCGTCCGGCGGATCCGGGCGATGTGCGTGGAGAGCGAGGGCCGTACCCGGGCCGGCACGTCCTCCCCCCAGACCCGGTCGATCAGCGTCTCCATCGTCACCCAGCGGCCCGCGTCCACCAGCAACGCCGTCAGAACCGTGCGCTGCTTGGCCGGACCCAGGTCCACCACCGATCCGTCCGCGCCCCGTAACCCGACGGTGCCCAGCAGCAGGAAATCCGTCACACCCATCCCCCGAGGTCACCTTGCACCATCCCGTGCACCGCGCTGACCAGTGAAGCAAGGTTTTCGCAAGGTTCGGGCCCACATTCACGGCACACCGTATGACCGACGGGCCCTCCGACAAGAGACGAATCGCGCGCTCGGTATCGGCCAAGGCCGGCCGCCTGGACTACCCATCTGCGGTGCCGGGACACCGCGGCGCGTTGGCGGCGCGAAATCCGAGTGCGCCCGTACCAGCATCCTTGCCGCCACCGTCCTCAGCCACGACCAGCACCACACCACGACCAAGGAGAACAGTGATCAGGACCAGAATCACCACCGCTGTGGCGGCCGTAGGGATCACCGCCCTGACCCTGGCCGCCCTTCCTGGCGCCGCACAGGCGTCCGACCTCGGCCGGGAGGCTTCGTCGCCGGTCGCCGCTGAGGCCGCCACTGCGGATCCCGGGCAGAGGAGCGACTCGTCCGATGTGTCACCGCAGGCCTGGACCGACTGTCCACTGACGTACTTCTGCGTCTGGGTCGACGGCAACTACCAAGGACCACGGGGCCAGTTCAAGGACTCCAACCCCGACTGGGACCGTTTCAACCAGTCCGCTTGTCTGTTGTCGGACACCTGGTCCAATTGCGCCTCGTCGGGCTTCAACAACGGCACGAGCGGCATGGGCGTCGTTGTCTTTGATGGACCGAATTACAACGGCCATACGCGGTGCCTCCCGAAGGGCTGGCGCCACCCCTACTTCACCCAGGTGCACTGGAACACCAGCCCAACGGTGGACATCAACGACAAGATCACCGGCAACCAGTGGCGCTCGGACTGCCACTACTGAACCGCCTCCGCGACGGATGACCGTCCGTGAAGTGGCAACCGTGCTCTTCGTGATCGCGTTGGCCGCTCAACCACCGATCGGCGGCCTGACACCGCAGTGCATCGGCAACATGAAGTACGCGCGGCCGCGTCGAAGCGAGTGCGCACGCCAAACAGCCGTGCCAGCACCGCCCGCCACCCCGACCGGCACCACGACGCACGGTCGCGGGAGCCGCAGTAAAGAGCAGGGGGTCCGTAACAAGCCCTGCCCGGCGCATGCCGCCCGCGAGCTCTTCGGCACCAACGAGCCGACACCACCACGACAGCGAAGGAAAACCAGTGATCTGGACCAGAATCACCACCGCTGTGGCGGCCATAGCGATCACCGCCCTGACCCTGGCCGCCCTACCCGGCGCCGCACAGGCATCCGACCTCGGCGGGAACGCCTCGTCGCCGGTCGTCGCGGAGTCCGCCCCTGCGGAGTCCGCGCCGGCAAACGGCTCGTCCGATGTGTCGCCGCAGGCCTGGACCGACTGTCCGCTGACATACTTCTGCGTCTGGGTCGACGGCAACTACCAAGGACCACGGGGCCAGTTCGAGGAATCCAACCTCAGCTGGGGCAGCTTCTACCAGTCCGCTTGTCCGTCGGGCACCTGGTCCAATTGCGCCTCGTCGGGCTTCAACAACGGCACGAGCGGCATGGGCGTCGTTGTCTGGGATGAACCGGGGCATGACCACGGCCATTCACGCTGCCTCCCGAAGGGCTGGCGCCACCCCTACTTCACCCAAGTGCACTGGAACGACAACCCGACGCAGAACATCAACGACAAGATCTCCAGCAACCAGTGGACCTGGGACTGCCACTACTGAACCGTCCCGACCGGCGAACAGATGACTGGCAGGCTGATCATGAACCACCCTTCGCGACGGATGACCGTCCGTGAAACGGCAACCGTGCTCTCCGTGATCGCGTTGGCCGCAGTCCTGATCTGCGTCGCCGGATGCGTCGCCGGCCCGGCTTCCCGGCCGGACCCCGCGGCGCCCTCGGCGCGGACACTCGAACGCGCGGCCGCGGTACTCACCAACGACGCCACCGCGAAGCGGCAGCGCTGGCTGCTGTTCAACGCCCAGCAGCTGCTTGATCAGCGGTGCATGCGGAAGCTGGGCCTGCGGTACCTGATCACGAGCGCGGGCCCGGAGCCGTCGGCCGGGGTCACCACGGCCGACGTGCTCGGATCCGGCTCATCGCCCAGCTACGGGGTGTCCCTCAAGGGGGGCGGCGGCTCGGGCGAACCCGCGCAGGACCAGTACGTGCGTTCCCTGCCCTCCGCTGAACGGAACCGCTATGTCACCGCCCTCAACGGGCCGGCCGACCAGGCGGCCCCCCTGACACTGCCCAGTGGCGACAAGGGGTCCTACGCCACCGGCGGCTGCACGGCCCGGACACAGGCCCACCTGTACGGCAGTGTTCGCGCCGCATTCGAAGACGTCCTCGTGCCGCAGGACGTGAACATGCTCTTCGACGCCTACCTCGCCCACGACCGCCCCTACCAGGCGGCGCTCGGCCGATGGCAGCGATGCATGTCCAGGGACGGACGAAAGGCGCAGAGCCCCGCGGCCTTGATCCAGTCGCTGAAGGCCAAGGCCGCCCAGGGAATGAGCCCCGCCTCGCTCGACCGTGACCAGCGCAGGGAGGCCACGGCGGACCGGCGCTGCGACGCCGAGAGCGGACTGCGCGCCACGCTCGCATCCCAGCGTGAAGCCTTCCTACAGCAGCAGCCCCAAACGACGCTGTCGCGGCTTGAGGGCGTGTGGCAGCTCAGGCAGCAGGCGCTCCGGCGAGCAGCCTCGTAGAAGGTGTTCGGCCCGACCGACAAGCGACGATGAATCCCGGCGGAGCGGAACCTCCTGCCCGAATCCTGCGGCGCCCGCACTGTGCCCGGTTCGGCGAGAGCGGCGCTGCCAAGCGCAAGGCAGCCGGAGGGCATCGGGCAACCGGCGAGGCCGCTGCGTCATTCGGTCGGTTTTGATCAGTCGGTCGGCATGGGGTGACACAGCGCCCCGCTGGGCCTGCGGCAGTGGCGGACGGGCTGTTGTGGCGTCGGCGCGGGGTGAGGTTTTCGGCGTACAGGTCGGCGGTCACTGCTTCCCGCGCAGCGGCTCCAGCTTGCCCCGCACCCCGGTGTCCATACCCAACGCCTCACCGACGGCCCGGGTGGCGACCGGCCCGCCTGCCGCACGGCGGCCAGGATGTGCTGGTAGTCCGCCGGCAGCGCGGACTCGGCCACCCCTGACACCCGGTCCGGGACCAGCCGCACCGCCCGATCCACCACCTGCACCACCGGCGACCCGGCCGTTGCCCGCTCGGCAGCGAGATGCTCGCTCATCCGCTGCCACACCCGCACCGCCACGGCCAGCTCGTCCCGCTCGGCCAGCACCTCGGACAGCTGATTGACCCAGCTGCTCTTCGAATTCATCCAGCTCCGCGCGGCGCGCGGTGATCCGCTCATGCACCTCGGGGTCCACCATGCGCCGGAGCGTACGAGCGCAACCCGAGACGGCGGATGAGAAACCGGAAACCCGCACATGCCAGATGATCTACGCCCCAGACTGCCGCCTTACCGAGCCGCCCCGGCGTCAGGCCGTCCGGATCCGGTCCCGCACCTCTGGCCGCACCTCGAACCCGGCCGCCTTGTACGTGGCGACGCCGCCGACGTTGGAACTCGGCGTGCCTACACGTACGCTCGACGAGCCCATCTCCCGCAGCGCGGCCGCCCCGGCCACGGTGATCGCCCGGCCGTAGCCGCGACCACGGTGGTCCTCGTGGACACCCATCGGCTCGACCAGCCCCGGCTTCCCCGGGCCGGCCGACCACACCGTCACCACCGCCGCCACGTTGCCCTGGTCGTCATAGGCGCCCAGGCAACGGGCGTCGGCGTAGAACGGTCCCGCCGACATCGCGTGCCAGTATTCGCCCGTAGGCCGCGAGGTGCTGAACGCCGACCGCAGGACGTCGGCGAAGTCCTGCGCCTGCTCCGAGCCGAGCGACTTGATCCGCACGCCGGGGTCCTCCACCGGCTCGGTGAGGTCGCGGAAGAGCGGCGTCCACGGTTCGCCGACGCCCCAGCCCTCCTTGCTGAGCAGGTCGTGGAGCAGCAGGCCCAGCGGCGCCTCGATGGACACCGCTCCTTCCGGCAGCACGCCGCGCTCAGGCAGCGAGAAGTCCTGGACAAGCCGCCGCGCCAAGTCCTCATCCTGGAAAGCGTCCGGAACGACCGTCATCCGCATCAGCGTCGGCGAGTCGAGCATCCCGACCGCGAGAATCCGCCCGCCCCGACTCCAGGTCCGAACCACTGCGGCCGTCTCGGCCGTTCCGAACCGGCAGTTCCAGCCGATGTCCCCGGAATGCAACTGCATCGGCGCTTCGTCGTACTGCCACTCTCGCAGCGCGGCCATGGCATCGCGTACCCCGTCGACAGTCGGCGTACCCAGCACAATCGTCATAGCCGGGATCCGACACTCCATCCCGAAGGTCCGCAACCGATTAACCGGGCCGGCCGCTGATCCCGCAGCGGCCCGACCAAGAGTTTCAGCTCCCGCAATAGCCCAGCAGTTTCGGTGCCCCCTGTTCCGCGCGGCGCGCGGTGATCCGCTCATGCACCTCGAGGTCCACCATGCGCCGGAGCGTACGAGCGCAATCCGATACGGCGGGCGAGAAATCGCAAAACCCGCGCCTGCCAGACGATCTACACCTCAGACTGCCGCCCACGACCAGCACGAGTACGCCGAAGACAACTCACGCCCGACTCGTGACCTGCACCTTCACGATGCACAGCGCTGAGTGGGCGTCCGGCCGCTACGACCAGCCGTGTGTTGGCGTCGATGACAACCTGGTGGTCAGTGGAATAGCGGTAGTTCTAATGGGGCCCGAAGGCAGCTCATGAGCCTCCTGTGGACGGGGCCCCTGCCACATTGGTGCAGGGCCGAGTCGTCCTAGAGATCATCTGGACCTTCGAGTCCTATCGGCAGACGGGGCCGGCCCGGTGCCCGCAATCCCGCGGCGAGGGCGAAACCGACGCCAAGGACGCCGCCGTCATCGCAGACCAGGTCCGCGTCCGCCGCGACCTGCACCCCTTACGCGCCACCCACGACACTGTCACCGATCTCAGGTCCTCACCGGCCGGCGCACGGACCTGGTCGCTGACCGCCCGCACCGTCAACCGCTTGCGAGCCCAGCTCACCGGCGTTTTCCCTGGTCTGGAACGGGCGTTGGACCTGACCAATACCGGCCCGCTCACCTTGCTGACCAGGTACCAGACCCCGGCGGCCATCCGCAGAATGGGGACCAAGCGGCTGGTGACCTGGCTGCGCAACCGCCATGTCGTGCGCCCTGCCCGGCGAGAAGCTGGCCGCGGAACTGGTGCACACGCTGGCGAAGGAAGTGATGGGCCTCAACCAGCAGGTTGCCGATCTCGACAAGGACATCGAGGCCCGGTTTCGCGACCACCACGCCTTCGGCGTGATCACCAGCTTGCCCGGCATGGGCGTCATCCTCGGCGCCGAGTTCCTCACCGCGACCGGCGGCGAAATGACGGCCTTGGACACCGCCGACCGCCTCGCCGGCGTCGCCCCGGTGCCCCGCGATTCCGGGAAGATCAGCGGCAACCTGCGGCGCTCGCAGCGCTACAACCGCCGCGTTCAACCTCCTGTGGGCACTCCTGCGCGACGGACGGCGCTATGAGCTCATGCCGCCCACTGCTCAGGCCACTTGACTGACCACATTGGGAATCACTGCGTCACATACAGCACTCCCCTTGAAGAGCGGTTCGTTCGGCCCCATTTTGGGGGGCGTCTGCTTGGTGGCTTGGCGCCGTGATTCCATCGGGTTGACGCTGAGGTACAAGTGCCCGACGCGGTGGTCTCCCCAGAATGAGGGGGCTTGGGCCGCCTGTCGCCCTCTGCCTTATGTGATCTTGAAAGGTCTCGGCTTGGCCTCGCGAGAAGTGCTCCTTTCCATACAAGCGACGAAGCCCTCGGCGGTCATATCGTTGCAGTTCAGGAGCATGCACTTCGGCTTTGGCCCACTTATTGGGAACCTGCTTGGCGAAAGGCCTGTCAGTCCCGGTAGCCAGCGACTGTTGCGCTGAGGGGTGTCCCCGCCCTTGCACAGCGCATCGTCGCACGTGAGGCTCCGGCACCGGTCGGGGTCCTCGTCCGGATGGTGAGGAAAGGTAAGACCGTTGCGTCACGCGCGCATCAACTACTCCATATGGCACCGACGTTCACTAGGTGACGTGCAGAAGAGGTTCATACGGAGGGGTACGTGGAAGCGCTGAAACCCGAGGACCCGCGATCCGTCGGGGAGTATGAGCTACTTGGACGCCTGGGCGCGGGCGGTATGGGCCAGGTCTTCTTTGCGCGTTCCCCGGGCGGCCGGAGCGTCGCGGTGAAGGTGGTGCATCCTGAGCTTGTCCGCGAGCCTGGATTCCGCGCCCGTTTCAGCCGGGAAGTGCAAGCGGCACGGCTTGTCAGCGGCGCGTTCACGGCCGCGGTGGTTGATGCCAATCCTGACGCCGAACAGCCCTGGCTGGTCACCAGTTACATCGCGGGCCCGTCGCTGCAACAGGCCGTCGACACTCAAGGACCGCTCTCGGCGCCCAGCGTCCTGGCTCTCGCGGCCGGGCTGGCCGAGGCACTGGTATCCATTCACCAGGCCGGTCTCGTCCATCGTGACCTCAAGCCGTCCAATGTGCTGCTCGCCGAGGACGGACCGAGAGTCATCGACTTCGGCATCGCCCGCATCGTCGAGGCCAGCGCCCTCACCCGAACCGGGCTGATAGCCGGCTCCCCGGGCTACATGTCACCGGAGCAGATCAGCGCCGGCGAAGTCGCCTCGGCCAGCGATGTGTTCTCCCTGGGCGCGGTCCTGGCGTACGCGGCCACCGGAACCAACCCGTTCGGTGCCGGGCCCACCCCCGCGCTGCTCTACCGCGTTGTACACACTGAGCCCGACATCGGTGGCCTGACCGATCCTGCCCTGCGTGCCCTCGTCACCGAATGTCTGGCCAAGAGTCCCGGGCAGCGTCCGACGCCGCGCGAGATCCTCACCCGGATCGGCACCGGCGACGCTGCGGGCAGGCCGGGCGCCCCAGGCCCGGTGACCGGCGGCTTCCCACCTGCCGTCAATCGGACGCATATGTTCGGCGGACACGACCCGATTGCCACTGTCGCTGGCCCAGCGCCCCACAGCACCCCACAGCGCACTCCCACCCACGTGGACACCGCCCTGCCGTCTCCGTCCAACACGGAGGTTCCGGTCGCAGCGGGAGGCAGCACCCGACGAACCCTTCTGCTGTCCGGGCTCGCCTCCGCGCTCGTGGCGGCAGGCGTCACGACAGGTGTTGTCCTCACCCGGCCCAACACAAGGAAGTCCGCCGCGTCGTCGACGTCGCCCGGCCAGTCAACGCCATCCGCATCACGCGCGCCGACGGGCCCGATACCCGTCGGTTCCTGGCCTCTTGACGAACGTTCCGGCACGTCCGCCACCGACACCGCCGGAGGCCACAACGGCACCGCAACAAGGGTCCAGTGGGGTAGAGGTCCGGACGGTGCTCCCCAGTTCGACGGTGTCGGCAGCGAAATCACGACCCAGGGCCCGGTTCTGGCCACCGGCGCCGGTCGCAGCTTCACCGTGTCAGCATGGGTCTTTCTTCCCGAGATCCCCGACTCCTTCGCCACCGCCGTCAGTCAGGACGCAGACACCGACAGCGTCTTCTATCTCCAATACTCGAGCGAAGACCTCCGCTGGGCGTTCTCCCACCGGGGCAACGAAGTCCGCGCACTGTCGTCCACTGCTCCGGCCACCAACGCCTGGACCCATCTGGCCGGTGTCTGCGACGAGTCGAGCGGCCGCATATGCCTCTACGTCAACGGTGCACCGGGGGACACCGTGAATGGCACCGAACCCATCGAATCCACTGGTCCCCTGGTGATCGGCCGCGGAAAGTTCGCCGGTGATCCGGTCGACTTCTTCCTCGGCAGCATCAAGGACGTCCAGGTCTTCGATCAGGCCCTCTCCGCTGCCCAAATCGAGACTCTGCGGTGACGCGAACTGAGGTAGTCAGCCTCGGCCGGAGTGGCGTCGGCGCTGGCGCCAACTGCACTACGACAGCCACCCGAACAGCTCCAGCCGTTTCTGCACCTTCGACGCGCGGGGTGTTCGCCGCGGACTCCACGGTCCCGGGTGCCGCACGGCCGCGAAGGACCTCGCGGGAGGCCGCGTCCGGGCCAGCGGGGTGCGCGTCGGTCGCGGTGCGCGTGAGCAGGGTCCACCCGGTCCACACATGTCGTCGAAGCGACCGTGCCGTCCGCCCCTCTCAATGCGACCTTGGTGGGCCAGCGTCGCCGCAAGCCGATCGGGCGGGTCGGCCAGTGCTCCCCCTCACAGGGCCGGGAACGGAGGCGGCGTCGGCACCTGACCACTCCAGAACGCCTCGTCGCGTCGGCGGGGGGCTTCGGGATCGACGGTGCAGGCAATCTTGCCGGCGGCGGTCGCACCTACGCGACGATCCTGGTCGACATGGCCACCCACTGTCCTGTCGACGTTCTCGCGGACCGCACCGCGAACACCTTCGCGGCGTGGCTTCGCAAGCATCGGCGTGGTCCGCACCACCACCGCGTTCCTGCCGCTGCTGCACTGCTCGGACGACCCTGTGATCGTCAACGTCAGCAGCGGCATGGGCTCCCTCGCCCTCACCCACGACCCCGACCGACCCGAGTCGCGTGTCGTCGCGCCGCTGTACACCTCGTCGAAGGCGGCGCTGACGATGTTGACCACGCAGTACGCGAAGGGGCTCAAGGACATCCCCGCGTCAACGCCGTCAACCCCGGCTACACGGCGACCGATCTCAACGGTCACAGCGGCCCCCAAATCCTCACCGAGGGCACGGACGCGATCGTCGCCCTCGCCACCGAGGGGGTCGGCGCCGACACCGGACGCTTCCGCTCAGCCTGGTCCTGAAATCCACCGCGCCGGACCGGTGGACCTTCTTGCGTGACGCGAGTTCAACTGACGGATTAGGAATAGAAGTTCAGCGAGCCATACCTGCCGATCGGCGAGTACGGCCCATACCCTAAGAAATGTCAGCGTTGAGCGGGAGGTCCGACGTGAGTGCTTTCTATATTCTTGCCATTCTCACCGTGGTCATAGCGATTGTCACCGGTGCTGTGACGTACCCGCTCGTCCGACGTGACCTCAGCCCGGCAGGAGCGCTGCTGGCCGTCGGGTGCGTTGCCGTGGCCGTGGGCGTCGGCTGGCTTTTGACGCTTTTCCATGCGTTGCTCGGTTTCGCGGTCGGTCTCGTGGTCTATCTGGTGACGCGCCGACATTTGACGGGTACGCAGGCGATGGTGGCCGGTGGCGCCGGTTATGTCGTCGGCACGCTGCTGTCCGTCGGTGCTCTTATGATGGCGCTCAGCGGTATGTAGAGCATGGCGTTGTCAAGTTATTCGTGGGCTGGGGGCTGCGGGTGTGGGCGGTGGCGGTGGCGGTGCGCGTTCAGGCCGCGATGGACACGCCGGCGAGCGGCTGGTGCCGGACGAGTTGTGGGGGCTGTTCCAGTGGGTTGTGTCGGAGGCGCCACGCGGCCCCAAGGTGGTGGCCGACGTCGGCACGGCGACCGCGAGGTGCTGGCCGCGACTGGTCCCGCTGCGCGATCGATTCGGTCAACATGCGGGCTCTGAAGAGGGGGATCTGACAGGTCCGAATCCTGTCGACCGGGGCAAATATGGCTCGAAGATCCACCTGATCATCGACCGGAACGGTCTGCCCCTGTCTGTCGGAATCTCCGCGGCCAACGTCCATGACAGCCAGGCCCTGGTCCCGCTCGTGCAGTCATGCCGACCGAGTAGGACAGCCACCGGCCGCGCTGCGCGAGCCAGGCCACGAACTCGTGGGTGCCGCCGGCGGAATCGGTGCGGATCAGCGTTCGGCGTCCACGCCGATACGTCTTCGGCAGCTGCGCCAGGGCGAGCCTGGTGGTGACGATGTGATCGGCTGCGGTGTTGGAGCCCGCGTTGTCGGGCCGCAGTAGTGCGGCGACCGGCTCCCCGGAGCCGCCCGACCGTGGTCGACGAAGCCGATGAGCGGATGGTGGCCGAAGGTCTTCTTCCAGGTTGGCGTCGCATCCTGCTTCTCGGAGTGGGACAGCACGAGTACGCCGTCCAGGTCCACGGTCACCTGCCCGTCGACGTCCGTGGCCGCCTTGCCCGCCAACTTCCAGACACGGGTGCGTACTTCGGTGCGGGTAGCACGGATCGCCGCCAGAGATCGACCGAACACGGCCGGCTCGGCCCGCAGCATCGCCACATCGGCCAGGCAGTCCCCGCCGAGCGCGACCGCGAGGGCCACGTCCAGCAGGATCTTCCCCGGATGTGGACCGCACGCGGCTTGCGCCAGCGCGCCAGAGCCGTCGATATCGCCGTATCCAGACCGGACTTGCGGGCCGTCTGGACCAGCAGCACGGCTCCCGCCTGTGAAACCACCGCCCGGCCGCCATCCTCGCCCCGGACACGCGGGTACAACCCGATACGCCTCTTCACCTGGGAAGTGCCTCCGACGGACGCGGGAACAAGGGTCTCAAGAATCCTTATTCTCGCTGGTCAGAGGAACTTTCTGCTTGCGTGATCGACTGCTGGACAGCCTGCCGGCACTCATGAAAGCCCGAGGCTAGAGCTATTTCCGAGGAGCCTCGGCTGCTTCCGTGCGCAAGTGTCTCCCAGCCCCGATCGAGACAAGCGTGATCATCGAGCACCGCAAGGAGTCGAACGTCGCCCTGCAGCACGAGATCCGAGCGCTGCGAAATCGGCTGTTGCAATGATTGCGATCCGGCAGCCCCGACCGGCTGGACCTCGGCGTGCAACTGGCCGCCCTCCGCATCGTGCAGGAGGCCCTGACCAACGCCCTCAAGCACGCCGGCCCGCGCACCACCGTCGACCTGAGCCTGGCGGCCGACTCCTGCCAGGTCCACATCGTCGTGCACGACAGCGGCCCGCCCGACGACGAACCCGCGCCGGCGGCCAATCGGCCTGAGCGCCGCTTTAACAGTCGTCTCAGGTTCGCTCAGTATGAAGTAGGCATCGCCGGGCGACGCGGGTCTCGGCCTCTCCGGCATGGCCGAACGCCCCGCGCTCTACGGCGGCACGGTCAGCGCCGGCCCCGCATCGGACGGCGGCTGGACCGTCTACACGACCCTGAAAGGCAGCCATTCATGATCTCTGTGCTCGTGGTGGACGCCCAGCCGCTGCAGCGCTTCGGGTTTCGCATGCTGCTGGAGAGCACCCCCGACACCGAGATCGTCGGCGAGGCCGAGAACGGCGCCGAGGCCGTTCGCTGGACCACCGAGCTGCATCCCGACGTGGTGCTGATGGACATCCGCATGCCGGGCGACGACGGGATCGAGGCCACCCGGCGCATCGCCGCCGCCGGTGGGCGTTCGCGGATCCTGGTGCTGACGACGTTCGACGTGGACCGGTACGCGCTCGCGGCGCTGCGGGCCGGGGCGAGCGGTTTCCTGCTGAAGGACATCCGCCCGGAGGAGCTGCTCGCCGGCATCCGGGCCGTCGCCGCCGGGGAGGCGGTGATCGCGCCGGCGCTGACTCGGCGGCTGCTCGACGCGTTCGCCGACCAGCTCGGCGATGACCTCTGCGGGCCCGTGCGGGAGGATCCCCGGCTGGACTCCCTGACCGGCCGCGAGCGCGAGATCCTCGTCGCCATCGGCCGCGGCCTCACCAACGGCGAGATCGCGCAACGGTTCACGCTGTCGGAGTCGACGGTGAAGACCCACGTCGGGCGGGTCCTCGCCAAGATCGGCGCACGGGACCGGATCCAGGCCGTCATCCTCGCCTACGACCTGAGACTCACCCGGCCGATTTAGCGCTTCATCTCGCGCGTCCGCCGGGGGCGCGACTGTGGTTCCCAGCCGCACCGCTCCGGGCCGATCCGCTCCGCGTGGTCGACCGCTCCGCTGCCGGGTCCGCCTGCAGCCGCCCACGTCACCGCCCGTCCGACCGCCACGACGCCGCACGGGTGTGACTTCAGTGCGAATGTGTGGGAGCTCAGAGCTGTTTTTCGGCTTGTTGACCTCAGTGAGCTCACACACGTTCGACGCCTCGTCAGGACTTGCGGGGGGAGACCGCCATGATGCCAATGCACATCTCGTCGCTGGTGCCGTCGCCCCACACCACGTAGCGCGGCGGCAGCTTGCTCAGCTGCGGCAGCCGTTTGCGCAGCCCCGCGTCGTGCTTACACGTCACCCGCAGCGTGTCCCCCGGGCCGACCTCCACCGGCGACGGCAGCTTCATCAGCCGCTGGTTGTCGAAGTCGAACTGCGGCACGTCCAGCACGACCTGGGCCTTCGGCGTGCCCGGGTTGAGTTCGACCTTGATGGCCCGCCCGAGCATGTGCATGTGGCCGAAACCGGCGAACAGCGTCGTCGGCGCCTCCACCTTGTGGTCGCAGGTCTGGGTGTCCCCGGGCTTCGGCGCGCCGCCCTGGTTGCACTCCTCCACCTGACTGTCCGCCATCTCGCCGACATCCGGCCCGAACCGCTTCGTCACGTCCGCGATCGAGGCCGCCCGGTCACAGAGCGGACCCGACTCGTCGGCGGCGCAGGGCAGGTCGGTCGGCGCGTCGAGCGACCACGTCTCGAGTTCCCGGGTCTGCGGCGTGCCGTCCGTCAGCCGCAGCCGCACCGCCGAGCGGTCCGACCCGGCCGGCTTGCCGTCGGTCGCGAGCAGGTTGTAGTGGATCTGGAGGACGAGCAGGCCGCCCGGCTCCAGCTTGTAGCCGACGTCCTGGTCGAGCAGCGTCTCCGTGGCGCCCGGCGCCCAGGTGTCCACCCACGCCGCGTCCCCCTCTTCCACCTCGGCGCCGGCCACGCCGGTCCCGCCGAAACACTGCCAGCCGAGGCCGGGCGTCTTCGCGTCCTGCTCGCGCACCGCGGCAGCGCCGCCCGGCGGCACCGCGTACACGATTGCGTGGTGTGCGATGGCGACGTTCTCCGGCGTGAACTGGGTCCCGGTCAGGAACGCCGCCTTGGTCAGGCCCGGATCGATCACCTGGCACCGGTACTCGTCCGTGCCGCCCTCCGGCGGCGCGGGCGTGTAGGCCTCGGCCATCTTCAGGTCGACGAACCGCTCGCCGGCGCGCAGCGGCTGCGGTGGAGCCGACGACCCGCTCGCGTGCGCGCCGTGCGATCCGGTCGCGGCGGGCGCCGCACTGTTGTCGGCGTCCGACCCGCAGGCGACGACAGCGAACGCCGCGGCCAGCGCCATGATGGCCGCCCCGAACCTCCGCAGTGGACTTCCAGGTCTCGTCATAGCCTGAACGCTAGGCCCGATTCCGTCCTGTTTCGTCGTACTGCGGTCGTCATCTTCGGGAGGGAGGTGGTACCACGGTACTTCTCTCCGGAGCGCCGTTCGACACCCGCACGAGAATCAAGGCCCGTCGCAACTGGGCCCGCAGTCACGCCCACGAAAGTCCGTCGGCGATGGACGGGAGCCAAACTCAGCAACCGACTTCTACGCCTGCCTGACCGCGCGGGTCGACGCGCTGTTCGAGCTCACCGACGCGGTGCTCTGTACTGATGGGCCGGTACGAACCCTGGTCGGGTTGTCGTTGCCGCCCGAGCACCGGCGCGGGCACGGCACGTCGTACGACGCGCTGAACAAGGGCTGGATCGAGGTCGAACGGCTCCGTGGCGTCCTCACAGGGCTGCCGCTACCGCGGTGCGCGGGCGGCTGGTCCTGGCCGTGGACGTCAGCGCCCGGCCCAGGCCCAGCTGATGCGCGCATCGGACCGGTCGATGCTGAAGCTGATCCGAGTTTGGCTGCGGATGGGAACCCCGCAGGGCTCACCGATTTCCCCGTTGCTGGGCAACATCGCGCTGCACGTGCTGGATGAGGCATGGCAGCACGAAGGCCGCCGGTTGGGGACGTTGGTGCGCTACTGCGATGACTTCGTGGTCCTGTCGCCGACCAGGAAACGCGCCGAGCAGGCGCGTGAACTGGCGGCGAAGGTGCTGGAATGCCTGGGGATGCGACTGCATCTACTACCTGCAACGCTGGCCCTCGGCACGAGCGCTGCGGTACTGCGGGACAAAGTCCGCGCGGCGACCGCGTGTTCGAAGTCGACGCGGCCGATGTCCGCTGTGGTCGCCGACCTCAACCCCGTGCTGCGGGGCTGGGGCGCGTACTTCCACAACGGGAACTCCGGACGGAAGTCAGGGCGACGGTGCATGCCAGTCGGTGAACGATGTCGGAAAGCCGTGTGCGGGAGAACTGTGCGCCGTCTGACTCGGCGCCAGATCGCCCCCGTAGGGGGCCGAGGTTCGGAAGGAGGTGACCTCGGGGCCACCCGCCTTACCTGAACGGGAAACCGCGATGGAACAACAGCACGGCGGGAAAGCACGGGACGCAATGAAGGCGTCGAAGGCGTGGCCGTGCAAGGCCCGCGTGACAGGGCGAAGGCCATACTGCTTGAAGCCAAGTTCCCAGCGGTGCAACCGCAGACCCTGCGACACGACGCCTGAAGTCGCAGCCACCGGCATCGGACGATGCGGTTTTGTCGTCTCAACCCTTCCGGTCGGTGGGCGGCAGGCAACGAGCCTGCTCAAGTGACCTGCCGCCGCGGGCCCTGATGCGACCCGACCCGCAGACCAGGGCGCTGTGGGAGATGTTCTCCGACCTGATGGACCTCGACGACGACCACCGGTACGTCGCCGACATGCTCGCCGACATGGACGTCCGGTACGACCTCGGCGACGACCACCGGTTCGTCGGCACCCTGTGCCCGGACATGAAGTTGACGCTGGAGCGGCCCGACCCGGACGTCGTCACCGCGGTGACCCGGTCGGCGGACCTGCTGCGTGAGGGTCGTGGGCTCCTGCTCGACCTCGTCGACCGCGCGGAGGCCCGCGACGCCGCGGCCGCGTGGACCGGACGGGTCAACACCGTCACCGCCCGCACGGACCGGGTGGACGTCGACGCGTTGCTCATCCGGCCCGACGGCTGTGTCGCCTGGGCCTTGCCTACCGGGCAGGACCTCGACGCCACCACGCTGGTGCGTGCGCTGGGCACATGGTTCGGCCAACCGGCCTGAGCACCGTATTAACAGTCGTCTCAGGTTCGCTCGCTAAGAAGTCGGCGTCAGATAAGCGATGCAACCCGTATGTAGGAGGCTAGTGATGGCAGTCAACGCAGCGCCGTCCGGGGAAGCGCCGGCCGGTCGGTTGGCAGGCCGGTGGGTGCCATGGTTGGTGATTGGCTTGTGGCTGGTGCTGGCGGCGGGCATGGTGCCGCTGAGCGGTAAGTTGAGCTCGGTCACCACCGACAGCGCGGTAGACACCCTTCCGGCCAGTGCCGAGTCCACCAAGGTGGCGGTGCTGGACGACAGTCTCCCCGACGGTGAGGACAGCACGTTCGTCTTCGTGTACCACCGCGCCGACGGCATGACCGACGCCGACCGCGCGACGGTCGAGCGCCACTACAACACCCTTGCCAAGCGGTACCCGCCGAAGGCGACGGCGGCGGCCGACGAGGAGGACGAGGGCTCACCGACGAGCCCCTCCACCGACCGCAAGGCGATGATGTTCACCCTCGAGGTGAGCACGGCCTACGGCGGACCGGAGGATATCGTCGGCCCGTTGCGTGACGCCACGAAGGACCGCCCCTCCGGCCTGGAACTCGACGTGACCGGCCCGGGCGCGGTCGACGGCGACATGGACGCCGTCTTCGACGGCATCGACGTGCAGGTCCTCCTCACCACCATCGCCGTCGTCACGCTCCTGCTCATCCTCACCTACCGCAGCCCGGTGTTGTGGATCATCCCGCTGGTCGCCGTTGGCGCGGCCGCACTGACCTCGATGGGGACCGTCTACCTGCTCGTCAAGGGCTTCGGCATCGTGGTCAACGACCAGAACTCGGCGCTGCTGACGATCCTGGTATTCGGCGTCGGCACGGACTACGCGCTGTTGCTCATCGCTCGATATCGGGAGGCACTGCACCACCATGAGAACGTCCGGGTCGCGATGGTCCACGCGCTACGCGGCGCGGCGCCGGCCATCGTCGCGTCCGCGGCAACCGTGGTCGCCGGCCTGCTCTGCCTGCTCGTCGCGGACCTGAACAGCACCAGCGGGTTGGGCCCGATCGGTGCGGCCGGCATCCTGTGCGCGCTGGTGGCCATGCTGACGCTGTTCCCGGCGGTGCTGGTGGTGCTCGGCAGGCGGATCTTCTGGCCGACCATCCCGCGGTTCAGCACGGCCGTGGAGGAGAAGCCGGGGCTGTGGGGACGGCTCGGCACCGCCATCAGCCGCCGCCGGTGGGTGGCGACGCTCGGCTCGCTCGGAGTCCTCGGCGTGCTCGCCCTCGGGCTGGCGGGCAACACCGGCGCCCTGCGGGAGCAGGACCAGTTCCTGTCCGCGCCGGAGTCGGTCACCGGCTTCACCGTTCTCCGCCAGCACTTCCCGGAGCTCGGCGGCCAGCCGATGACGATCTTCACGCGGCCGGCGCACCAGGAGCGGGTGCTCGACATCGTCAAGGACACTCGCGGTGTGGCCCTGGCCGTCCCGGAGCAGACCAGCGGTGGCTGGGCCAACATCTCCGTGTTCCCGAAGGACGCGCCGGACACCGTCGCGGAGTACGACACGATCAAGCGGGTGCGCACCGCCGTGCACGCAGTGAGCGGGGCGGAGGCGATCGTCGGCGGGCCGAGTGCGGAGAACCTCGACACCGAGGTGACCACCAAGCGCGACGAGAAGCTGGTGATCCCGCTGGTGCTCGCCGTCGTCCTGATCGTCCTCGGGCTGCTGCTGCGCGCGATCCTGGCCCCGCTGGTCCTGATGGCCACCGTGATCGTCTCATTCGCCGCAGCCTTCGGCGGCAGCGTGTTCGTCTTCGACACGGTCCTCGGGTTCAAGGGGATCGACTATTCGGTGCCGCTGCTGGCATTCCTGTTCCTGGTGGCGCTCGGCGTCGACTACAACATCTTCCTGGCCAGCCGGGCCCGGGAGGAGACCGTGCGTCTCGGCACCAGAGAGGGCATGCTCAAAGCCCTCTCGGCCACCGGTGGCGTCATCACCTCGGCAGGCCTGGTCCTGGCGGCCACGTTCGCGGTCCTCGTCACACTTCCGCTGGTGATGCTGATCGAGGTCGGGTTCCTGGTCGCCTTCGGCGTGCTGCTCGACGCCCTGCTGGTGCGGTCGGTCCTGGTGCCCGCCCTCACCTTGCTGATCGGCCGGCGGATGTGGTGGCCGAGCCGGCTGTCCCGTCCAGCGGCGGAGCTGCCGGACGGTCAACAGTCGCTCGCCGACGACGAGGAGCCCGCGCTGCAACGGTGAGCGCGGCGGCACGGACGAGATCCGGGACGGGGCCCCAGGCCCGTCCCGGATTTTTTCGTGGGCCCGACGGTCGCCGCCCTTTGGTCCTGCGCCGTGCGGCCGGGGCTGGGGTCGGCGCACCGTGTCCTGCCCCGACGGTGAGTCGCGCGGGGCCATGCCTGAGGGCCGCCGTCCCTTGTCCTGCGCCGCGCCGCCGGGGCGGGTCAGCGCGCCGCGGTGTCCTCCCCGGCGGTGAGCCGAGCGATCGGGGCGGGCGGGGCCGCGGCCGGAAGGCCGACCCGAAGCAGCGCGCCACCGCGTGCGGAGCGGGCGACGGTGGCCCGGCCGCCGTGGGCGTCGACGACCCGCTGCACGATCGACAGCCCCAGACCGGATCCCGGCAACGCCCGGGCGCTGTCGGCACGGTAGAACCGGTCGAACACCCGCGGTACGTCGGCGGCGTCGATGCCCGGCCCGGCGTCGTCGACCTCGAG
>NZ_JBQQBS010000095.1:0-21369 GCF_052245395.1 Streptomyces sp. 4N124 | reverse complement strand
TGTTCACCACGCCATGCTCGGCATTGCCCGCCTGCATAACCTCGCCCTCGCCGGATAGGCGAGCAAGCCGCGCCAGGGGGACCGGCGTCCAACTCGAGTCGAAGATCAATTGCGGGACAGGCCTTAGTCCCAAGGCGCTGCCGTGATCTGCGCGTTGGTCCTGCCGATCTGCCATCTGCCGGGCTCGGTCTGGTGGAAGGCGGGGAAGCGGTGCAGGAGCCGTCCCAGTCCGTCCATCTGCCGACGGTGCGGCTGATTCACCGAGGCGGGAAGGGCGGCGAGGATGTCGGTGCGGGTCATCGGCTCGGGCGCACGGGCCAGCAGCCGGGCGACCTGGGAGAGCACGTCCTCTCCGTCGGTTCCGCGTGCCGTCTGCGTCCAGTCGCGCCCGTGCACCTCGTGCTGAACGAACGGTTCGCCCAGGATCTTGAGGGCCTCCGTGCCGAGCCGGGCGAGCGTCGCGCGGCTGTCGCTGGTGAACCGGGTGCGGTTGCGGTACGCGAAGGCGCCGGCGGCAGCCACCACCATTCCGGCGGCCAGCGGGTGAGCGCGCGCGAGCCGTGCGGCCCCGGCCAGGGTGTAGCCGGTTCCCAGGATCGCGCTGGTGCTGCCCTGCATGCCCGTCTCCGTCTTGCCGATCCGCCCCAGCATGCTTCGTACCGCTTCCCAGTTCGGGACGGCGACGCCGTGGCGGATCAGGTCGGGGTCGGCGGCGAACAGCACCACAGGAGCGAGCACGCCGGCGAGCTGGAGTCCGGCGAAGCTCGCCGAGTAGCCGCGTTCCGCCGTCAGATACAGGACCAGGAAAGGGTCGACGAAGGAGCCGAGGCGGCCGATCAGAATGCTCGCCCACAACCACCAGAAAGGGCGCGGCAGCGCGGAAGCGGCCTGTCTCATCTACCAGTGGCCGCAGCGGTGTGCGGGGCATCGGCGGCGGAATGGTCAGCACTCGTGGGCGGCAGGTTGCCCGTCGTGACATCGACGAGGTCATGGCGCCATGCGGCTTCGTCGGCCAGAGTTCCGGTCGCCCGGTACTGACGGACCTGTGGCGCATCGGACAGGGCTTCGGCGGCCTCGGCGACCGGCACCGGCCGAAAGCCCAGCCGTTCCCACACCGGTCCGGCGCCCGTGGAGAACAAGTACGCCGTATGCCCGCCCTGTGCGGCCGCTTCCGTGAGAATGCGCTGCACCAGCCGCCGCGTGGCTCCGCACCTCCGAAGATCGGGGCGGACCGCGACGCTGCGCAGCAGCACGCAGTGACCCTGCCGCTCCAGGCCCACGGTCGTGGCTGGCCCCGTGGCATCCCTGGTGAGCCAGTAACGAGTGCCGGTCGCCAGGACGTCCTGGGGCGAGAGTCCCTGGCCCGCGAGGAAGGCCGTGATCTCCTCCCGGTCCTCCGGCCCCGCTTCGGGCAGCGGCAGCGGCTTGGCGTAGCAGCGGCTGAGCGTCTTGTGCTGGTAGGGCGGGTAGTTGGGGATGAGGGTGTAGCCGGCGCGGGTGTACAGCGCGATGGCCTCGGGCTGGTGTACGGCCGTCTCCAGGCGCATCTCGGTGTGGCCGAGGGCGGTGGCGGTGCGCTCGGCCTCGGCCAGGAGGTGAGCGGCTATGCCCCGGCCACGCGCCTCCGGAGTGACGTACATGCGCTTCAGTTCGGCGGCGCTGTCCGGGAACGGGAAGGGCTGCACGGCGCAGCAGCCGACCGGCCGGCCGTCGGCTTCGGCGAGCAGGAAGCGGATCCCGGGGCTGATGTGGGCGCCGCCGGTGCACGGCTCGTCCGGGTAACGCGCCGTGAGGTCGGCGTCGAGGTCGCGTACCAGCTGCTCGATCCTCGGGTCGTCGGCCGTCACGGCGGTGATGATGGGGTCGGGCGAGGTCACAGGCTTCCGTTCCGTTCGAGGATCAGGTCGAGCTGGGTTTCCAGGACGCGCCGCTGGAGGTCGGGCGGATAGGCGTCCGGGTCGGTCACGGCGTTCAGGGCGAGCCCGTCCAGACAGGCGACGAGGCTGCGCACCCGGATTTGGAGGTCGGCTGGTTCCGTGCGGTCGAGGCAGGCGGCCTGCACCAGACCAGTCAGGCGGCTGATCCAGGAGGCGTGACTGCGGATGTGCTCGGCGAGCAGTGCGGGGTCGTTTCGGGTGCTGAGGAGGAACTGGGACCAGACGGCGGCCTCCAGATGCCGCTCGGCGTCCAGGGGCAGGGCCTGCTCGGCCACGGCGTACAGCGTGTCGCGGGCGTTCTCGCCGGCGGGAAGGGTGTCGATGCGTGCCGCCATCCGACGGTGCATCTCGGTGCGGGCATGGGCCAGGAGCGCTTTCTTGTCGGCGAAGTAGTGCGTGACCATTCCCGTGGTGCAGCCGACTGCGGCGGCGACCGCGCGCAGGGTCAGGCCCTCCAGTCCGCTGTCCGAGACGACATGCCATACAGCTTGGGAGATCGCCTCTCGCCGCTCTTCGTGGTCCACCTGTCTCGGCATCCGCCTCCCCTTTTTTACATAACAGTCGTTGCGTAACAGCTGATACGTTACCACGGTCGGGTCTTCCTCGGCGGCTCTGTCTGGCGGGCGGAGACCGTGGTCACGTCCTCGTCCTCGTGTGCACCGGGGGCGCAACGGGTGGTCCATTCTGTGAATGGACGGGCTCTGCCGCGGCGCCGCTGTGGTGGGCGTCGTGGGGTGGGTCGGCAGTCATGAGGACTGCGGTGTCCCGCTCCGGGCCGGTGCGGTGGGCACGCTCGATGGCCTGACCCCAATAGGTTCCGGCGACCATGAGCGACGCACCGAGGGCAGACAGGGCGGTGAGCCTTTCGCCGCCGAGGCCGATCCCCACCGCGACCGCCCAGACCGGTTCGGTGCCCAGCAGGAGGCTGGCCCGGCTGGCTGACGTCCGCTGCACCGCCCATGTCTGCGCCAGGAAGGCGAAGAGGCTGCAGAACAGGGCCAGATAGGCGAGCTGAGCCCAGGTCATGGCATCGCTATGCGCCAGCGTCCCCAGGTTGGACGCGGCGGGTGCCAGAAAGAGTGCGGAGCCGACGAGGGTCTGGACGGCCGTGAGGTGCAGCGGGCGCAGGGTGCGGCCCACGGAGAGCCGTCCGACGAGCGCGACGTGTCCGGCTCGTACCGCTGCGGCGGCGAGCATCAGCAGGTCGCCGGTCCGCACGGTGTGCAGTCCGGTGCCGGACAGAAGGAACCCCACGGCCAGGACGCACAGACCGGCAGCCGCGAAGAACGTCAGGGGCAGCCTGCTGCTGCCACGCGTGCGGTCCAGCAGCGGCGTCAGCACGATGGTCAGGCTGATGATCAGGCCCGCGTTGGCGGCGCTGGTGTGTGCCACACCGTAGGTCTCCAGCGCCAGGACCGCGGCCTGCGTGACGCCCAGCAGCGCCCCCACGCGGAGTTCGGGGCGGGTCCAGCGGCGGGACGCCCCACGGGAGGCGACCAGAGCGAGGCAGGCGATCGCCGAGATGGCATACCGGGCGAACAGCACCACGAGGACCGGCAGAGCGGCGGTGGCCGTCTTCGCCGACAGGTAGCTGGAACCCCAGACGATCGCAACGAGGAGAAGTATCAGGTCGGTACGGCGGGCATCACGCATGCGCCACACGCTGCCCGACCAGGAAACTGAAGCCCAGTGCCAACCTCTGAAACTACGCTGTAGCAGCCCTACACTATTGAGGTGGATGCACGACAACTGCGGATCCTGCGGGAACTGAGAGAACTCGGCAGCGTCACCGCGGTCGCCGAGGCCCTGCTGGTGACGCCCTCGGCGGTCTCGCAGCAACTGCGGCTGCTGCAACGCTCGATCCCCGTGCCGCTCACCGAACGCGCGGGACGCCGGGTGGTACTCACCGAGGCCGGGCAGGCACTCGCCGACGCCGCGATCGAGGTGGAGACCGCCCTGGCACGAGCACGCAACGCCGTCACCGACTACGTCGAACAGCCCGACGGCGTCGTCTCGGTGGCCGCCTTCCACAGCGCAGCGGCCACATTCTTCCCTCTTCTGCTGCGCGGCCCCACCGGCCCGGGCCACCCCCGCCTGGCGCTCGCCGACGAGGACGTAGCCCAGAACCACTTCCCCCGCCTCACCCGCGACTACGACCTCGTGCTCGCCCACCGGCTCGACCACGCTCCGGCATGGCCGCGCACCGTGACCGCCACCACGCTCCTGCGCGAACCGCTCGACATCGCGGTACCCATCGACCACCCGTTGGCCGCACGGCGACGACTGTCCCCGCAGGACGTGGCCGATCAGCCCTGGATCACCGTGCACGACGGGTTCCCGCTGCTGGCCACCATCGAGGCCATCGCGACTGCCGCGAACCGCCGGCCCGACATCGTCCACCGCGTCAACGAATTCTCCGTTGTCGCCGAGGTCGTGGCAGCCGGCGGCGGCCTGGCACTCATGCCGCGTTGGACCGCGCGTCCCCACCCCGGAGTCGTCCTCAAACCGCTCAGCGGTGTACACACCCACCGCCACATCGACGTACTGCACCGTCCCGAACGCATCGCACGCAATGCCGTCCGCACGGTTCTCGCCGAACTGCACCGCGCCGCCGCAGTAATCCAGACCCGGGACAACAAGGCCCAGCCAGGCACCGACGACCACCGTGGCTGAATGCGGACGCTGAACAGGGCGAAGGGCTCTCGGCCGTGCAGGCGGCGCTCAATCGTCCTTGCCTCAGGCGCTGACCGAGATGCTGTCAGGCCGGGCAACGGTAATTCATGCAGGCGACTGCCGCAGCCGCGGTCTGGTCGAAGCCGCGGCATGCGCCAAGGCGGCCGACCACTTGGACCTCCTCGACTTGGAGCCCCTTGGGTCGGCTGCTGAACGGCTCGGCTCCTCCGGAGGCAGCTCACCGATCGCCGGGACGCGGTGACTCGGAGCAGTTGGATCACAGGCAGTTCCTGTGCGTTGATGAGCATCGGTGAGAGGGGAATCGTCCCGATCGAGCGGCGCTGCCTTCAGATGGGCCATCGAGCCGAAGTGGCGGAACCGTGTTCGGCAAGCCGGCCGGTCGACGTTCGGCAGCGTGGTGGTGGTTGGGGATCCAGCCCGCCTCGATCGGCGCCCCTGTCCCTGAAGGTCGTCAGGCACGCCGACTGCAGGGTCTAACTCCCAGCCTGTCCATGCGGGTGAGTAGACATGTGCCGATGGCCTCTTCCGACCGCGTCAGGTGTTGCCCGACGCTCAGGATGAGCATGGGGACGACGTATACCGTGGGGACGTAGAGGTGGTTTCCGTTCGCTCGGCGGGGTGATGCGTCGTCATCACAGTGTCGGCTGCATGTGCATGCTGTCGCGGGCGGTTCACGCGGGCGTGAGGAGCCGGCCGCCGGTGACCAGCGAGACGGCGCCCCACGGATCGGTGGCCGCCCATGCGGCGTGCTGCTCCTGGCCGACGCGGGCGGCCTCGCCCAGGGCGTCGAGGGCCTCGGCCAACTCTGTGGCCCGCGGCGGGAAGGGGCCCGCGTCCGGGGCGAGGTGACAGGCGTGGATCACGCCGTAGCGGCGCCAGAACGCGGCTCGCGCGCTCGCACGGCGGAGCCAGCCGCGGACGGTCGCCGCAGGCCGACGCAGCCGCTCGGCGATGCGGCGGTGGCCGCGCCCGGCGATGTGGTCCAGGAGCGCCGTGGCGATGACGTGGACGCTGTCCGCTCGCCTGAGCAGGCAGTACGGCGGCAGCAACACGTGCGTGGTGTGGCAGGAGCGGCAGCGGGCTCGCCGTGGCCGCAGCCGCCGAACGCCCCCCCGAGCAGCCGGATCGCGCGCTCGCGGGCGTAGCCCACGGTCGCAGTGGCGCGTCGCAGTCTGGGCACGACGGCAGCACATGGGCCTCGGACTCCGCCACGACGATCACGAACAGGTGCCTCCCGCATCCCACCAGCGTCACCACGACCGAGCCATCCGCACCTGGGGCAACTCGTGTTGCACGCTGTCCATCTGGTCGATCATCCAGTCCGGGACCGACGTTCAGCTCTGGAGACCGCCCAGGCCGACGTCCTCCTCGACCACCTCGGCGACATCTCCCGCGCCGACCGACTGCTCGACGCCGGCTCCGGCCGCGGCGGTACCAGCATCATGGCGAATGCCCGCTTCGGCTGCCACGTCGACGGCGTCAGCATCTCCGAGCAGCAGGTCGCCTTCGCCAACGATCAGGCCGCCGGGCGCGGCGTGGCCGACAGAGTCCGTTTCCACGTCCGCAACATGCTCGACACCCTTCTCGACACCGGATCCCGCCGCGCGATCTGGACCAACGAGACCACCATGTACGTCGATCTGTTCGAACTCTTCGCCGAGTTCTCCCGCCTGCTGGAGTACGGCGGCCGCTACGTCTGCATCACCGGCTGCTCCAACGACGTCACCGGCCTGCGCTCCAAGGCCGTCAGCAAAATCGACGAGCACTACACCTGCAACATCCACCCCCGCAGCGAGTACTTCAAAGCCCTCGCCGCCAACAACCTTGTCCCCATCCAGGTCGTCGACCTGACCGCGGACACGATCCCGTACTGGGAGCTGCGCGCGAAGTCCTCGGTGGCCACCGACATCGAGGACCCCTTCCTCACCGCCTACAAGGAAGGCAGCTTCCACTACCTCCTGATCGTCGCCGACCGCATATGACCCGTCGGCGGTGCACCGGCCAGACGCGTCCAACGGCCAACCTCAGCAGGCGCGTCCAACCCCGCCCCGCTTCCGCCCCGGGCCAACCCACGGCACCCGGTGCGAAGCGGCCGATGCCCGCAGCACGCATCGAGGGCATGCGGCACATCACCGGGCACACCGCCCAGGCCGCCCATGACGTCCACACCGTGCCGGAAATCGCCGGCGCCCGACGCCCTGCCCAGGGGGCGAGTGGGTACGACGGCTGCGTTCCACCCGCCCCATCCGCCGTATCCACCGGCTTCGGACCGCTCCACGGCACCGTGCTTTTTGGCCACGGTGTCTGCGCGGAACTTCCGGTCTCTGGTGGGGATTTCGTGTGACCACGCCACGGTGCACGCACGTGACGCGGTTCCGGCATCCAGGCAACTGCGGGCCCGTCCGCAGGACTGACGCTCACCCGGGTGTGCGAAGCCACGGCCAGCTGTCACTGATCGACCGCTCCCGCGCCGGATCGAGCTCTGCGCACGATGGGCGCCACGGAGTCCGGCAGCAGGTCACAGGGGTCGGCGGGACCAAGGGTGCGGACACTCACCCCGTCACGGAACCGGTAGGGCCGGCTGGCCAGCAGCCCCGATAGGCCGGCGCGCAGCCGTACGAACTCGGCTCGGACCGCGCCTGCCCGGTGCCGCTCGGCGAACAGGTCCTCGGCGAGTTCGGCCGCCGTACGGCCCTGCGGGTGCGAGGCCAGGGCGAACAGCAACTCCGTGTGGCGCAGAGTGAGTTGGGTCTGCCACTCCCCGGCGCAGACGCTGACGGTGAGCATCCCCGCGCGCGGCCGGGTGAGATCCAACAGAACGCGGCCGGCACTGTCTCACGGTCCGCTCGCGCCGCGGCATCGCTTACCCGCAGCAGCCAGTCGCCCGGCAGCGGCTCGGCCGTGCACAGTCCCAGCGCGGGCAGCCACACCTCACCGCCCGCGCCGAACGTCACGCCCCGCGCTACCCGAGCCTCGTCCACCGGTCGGTTCGCGGCGGCGACCCAGCCGTCGCGGTCGACCACCACAGCGGGGCCCGCGATCCGGCACAGCAGGGGCGCCGCCACCGCGCGCAGCCGCTCCAGCGACTCCGCGTGCCGCAACCGCAGCTCGGCCTCCACCTGACGGGCCACCAAGGCGACCAGGCCGAACAGCGCGGGATGCGCGCTCACGAGAGGGCCGCTGAGGTCCACCGCCCCCAGCAGACTCCCGTCCCTCGGATCGCGCACCGGCGCGCCGACACACGTCACCCGGTGCAGGCGGACGGCGAGGCGCCCGGCACCAGACCGTGCGCGTCGGCCATCCGCAGCACCCCCGACCGCCCGCACGCCACAGCAGCCTGCCGTCAGCGTCCGCCACGACCAGAACCTGCCGAGCTGCGTCCGCACACGGCACCACCCCTGCGCACAGCAGCGGAAGCATCCCGGCCAGCGGTGAGGCACGCCGCCGCCGCTCCAGCTCGCCTCGCGAAAGGAGCGGCACACGACAGTCCCCGTCAGGATCCACGCCCGTGCGCAGCCCCCGGTCCCAGGACTCCGCGATGACCACACGCGGCACAACAACAGACCCGTCTCCGCCCGGTACGGCCACAAGAATCCGGCCCGGTGCACGCGTGACAGGCGCCCACCCCTGATCTCCCGCCGTCGACCGGCCGTCCAGCACCCGCACTCCCCAAGGTCCAGTCCCGCCGACCGTCCACACGTAGACATATGCTGCCGGACCACGCCACCTGCCGGCGCCGAATCACGGCAAACGCTTTCTCGACACCGGCGCCCTATGGCAGGTCGCCCGCGAAGCGCAGTGCGTCGAGGCCGACAATGACGGCGGAGCTCTCGTGGCCGGCGAAGCGGAGCAGCGGCGGGAGGGCAGCGACCAGGTCCCGGGCCACCAGGACGGTAAGGAGGACCCCGGCGACGACCAGGTTCCGCGCAACCATGCGGTGGGCCTTACGGAGAGAGCCTCGACGCCGGAGACGGGGCGCGTTCTTCGCAGACGATGACGGTAGCGGCAGTCTGCGGAGCGAGGAGGCACACTCGCAGGACAAGGCCATGAGACGAAACCCGGAGGCCCCGGATGAGACGGGCCAAGGAAGCCCAGGAGACCAATCCGGAAAAGGGCAGTCCGAATCCGGACCCACAGGTTCATGGCTCCGGTGGACCTTTTCGCGCTGATGATGGCTTTTATTCGAAATGAGGGGCAGCGCAATGAGACGTACCCCTGGTCCCCGGGCTTAGGAGCGGCGTCGAATCCCTGATCCGTGCGCTGGATCAAAGCCGGGTAGCGCTGTCCGCCGCGATGGCGCCCAAGTTGCCCTGGGCGTTCAAGAAGGACCCGGTGCAGACGGACCGGGGCCGGGACTGAGCGGCGGTACCGCCTCGGAACCGGCGGTGTCGTGTCGGTCTCGGGCCGCGGGCATGCTGACGGCCGGGCGGCCGTTCTCGGCGAGTACCACGATGGCATCGTCCTCGCTCAGGGACAGCGGCGCAGTCTTGGCCGGATTGAGGAAGATGCCGTAGGTCGGAGGTTCGTTGCTGTGCCGCGCGATCCGGTAGCCGATGGCTGTCTCTCCCTGTTGCCGGGCCGCCTCGATGACCGTGGCGAAGTTCGCCGGCGCTTCCGGGAAGAGGTAATTGGTGGCCGGCTTGAGGTAGATCTCCGATCCCGCAGGATCGAAGAGATCGGTGAACACGGCGTGGAGGTGGCGGTCCTCGACGAGCTGGGTCAGCAGCAGACTGATTATCTTGGTGCTGACGATGAAGTCGTCCGCCTTGGTGACCTGGGCGATCTCGCGGTTGGCGTCGTTGTTCATCTCGGTGACGATCGAGTACGGGCTGCCGTACCGGATGGCGATGTCGCGGAGGTGAAGCAGCGTCACCAAGGTGTGGGCATCGGCCGATTCGGGGTCAATACCCTCATCCGTCAGGACGATGATGTTGCGGTATCCGTCCAGTCCCAGGGACTCCAGCGACGGCCGGAGGGTGCGTTCGCAGGGTTTGTAGCCGACTGTGAGGTTCTCCACGTGCCCCTGGGGGTCGTGCTCGGGGCGGTGAGTGGCCGCGATGTCGATCAGCGATCCGGGCTCGACCAGGCAGTCCAGCAGCGTGATGATCTTTGCCGAGCGGGAGTTCCAGCCGATCATGAGCGTGCGGTCGGGTGTCGGGGGCCTGCCGGGGGCGGCGGTGATCGCCGAGGCGACGATCGCGGGCCGGGCGGCCGCCAGGCGGATGAGCAGGTCGTCCTCGGCCAGGACGAGCACCTCGTCATCGCGGGCAATGACGGTGTTCATCGGCGGGTTGACCAGCGACTCACCGTCCTTCCTGCGCAGTCCGACCGGGATGCCGAGGTCGAATCTGTTGAGCGCCTCCCCGTATGTGGTGCCGGTCAGCCCGGTTACGGGGTAGGGATACAGCTCGTTGCCGACGAAGCTGAGCATTTCGTTGAAGACGGTGGACAGGCCCGTCTGCCGGTGCGACTGCACGATGAGGCGCACGGCGATGTCGTCGACGTCGATCACCAGGGCGTCCTTGCCGGCGGCGAGGCGGGCCGCCGCCAGATTGGGTGACCTGCGCACGGCCGCAACGATGTTCGGGCGCGGGCCGCTCCAGGGCCGGTTGTTCAGGAGCAGCAGGGTCTTGATGACATCGGTGTCCCCGTCGTCCGCGACGGGCGGCAGCACCATGATGGACTTGGCCGCATCCAGGCTCACCAGTTCCAGATCCGCCCGCTGAAGTGGGCTGCCGCAGCGGCAGATCACCCGCGTGTGTCCGGTGTCCGGGATCCTTCTGCGGATCTCGTCCTCCATCTCGACCTTGTCGCGCTCGGTGAGGATCACGACACAGGAACGCCGCTCACTCTGGTTGGCTTCGACCAACTCCGCGATCACCGTGAAGACTTGTTCCGACCACCCGAGCACGACGGTGTGCCCGCGCTCGATCAGCCGGGACTTGCCCCGTCGCAGTTCGTGGATCCGGGTTTCCAGGCCGGCGGTCAGCACACTGATGAGTGCGCTGACGATGAAGATCCCGCCGACGGTCGCGGCCAGCATGAGGCCGAGGAACAGCGGACCTCCGGTATCCCCGCCCATCGTGCCGGGATCGAGCGCACGCAACAGGCTCATCCAGGCCACGCCCAGCCAGCCGCCGTTCTTCTGGGTGTCCTCGTCGGTGAACGCAACCACCAGAGACGTCACCAGGACGATCAACACGACGGAGGCCAGGCCCAGCCAGCCGATCAACGCCTGCGTCCCCCGGTCCATCGTCCCGTCGAACCAGTACCGCAACCGCTCCCGCAGTCTCACGCGCACTGCCGAAGACCTTCCCTCCGCTGCCGGTGGCCCTCCCCCAAGCACCGTCATTCCTACCGTCGACAGGACCGTTTAATCGCAGGGACGCAGGGGGTGCGAGGAACGGAGGGGGCGCAGAGGTGCACACAGCAGGGGACGAGCCGAGCGGCTCCCCGCTGCCACCCTCCTCCATCTTGCCGTCCATCCGGTGCGGCATGGTTTGGCGCCAAAACACTGCAGGTCATCCCAGCCCAAGCGCCCGGAACCAACGCCGAGCTCAACGGCAGACTCTGTTGGTGATGTTGGCGCGGTGCTGACACCACTTCGAGGTCGACCAACAGGCAGCCAAGACCGTCGCAGCCACCTGGCTCGGCGAGGTCGTGTGCACCCGCGCGAACCGCTCCCTCATGCACCAGACCCCCTCGCTCTCTCTGCTGCTGGACAGCCGGCAAAGGGACAAGATCGTGAGATAGAAGTGCCGTGTCCTTTGAATGAGATGGCTGGAAAGGCCCAGCTCGCCAACAACGGAACGGGACATTCCTAATGCGGGCCTACAACGGCCTGTCGGGAACACGTTCCCGCGATCGCGGCGTGGCCGGTGCCCGGGTTCGGGAACGGCAGTGCGGCCAGCGCCGACGACATGGACAAGGCGCGGGCGGGTATGCCGTACGGTGACTCAAGCACCGGCAGGCAGAGGGACGTTGGATGCAAGACGCAGCCCGCAGCGACCGACTGTGGACGGGATACGCCCGCATCGACGCGCACGTTGTGGACGACTGCGGCCCGGAGCTGACTGTCCGCTTGAGCCGGCACGATCCCCAGCCGCTTCTGCAACCGGATCCGACACTGCTGACCCGCTTCCTGACCACCTTGGCGCCCCGCCCGAGCGACAGTGGGCACGGCGCCGGGATGCTCCCGCGGGGGGCGTCGACGTCACCAGCGGTCGCCGCCTGGGTGGGCGCCCGTGAGGCGCCCGAACTCGTCGTGGATCGAATCATGGCGCAGCTGCCCTATGCGCGTGCGGCTGGCGCTCTGATTGACGAGAGCACGTGCCGGGTCGGACTTCGCTCGACCCTCGCGTCGCTAGTCGACGACCGGGGCATGCTGCTCACCATGACCAGCGATACTCCCTCGCCCCCGGTGGAGCTGTTTCCCGCTCTGCTCTATTGCTGGCTGCAGTGGTCGTACCGCGAGGCCAACCCGCCGAGCGGACGTCCGCAGACGGCGCTGCCGCCTCGGAGCGCAAATCTGGACGACTACGTGGGCGAGCTCGCTGGCTGGCTGGCTGGAGACTGTGCTGCAACAGCACCGGGACCGTCCCGCCGTGACCCCGGTCGTGCCGGTGCGCCCCTTCCACGTGAACCTGGTCGAGGGCGGTCAGCTCTTCCGAGTGCGGGTGCACGACCTTGACCACACCCGCTGGCCCGACCGGCCCACCCGGCACCGTGAGGACCCGACCTCCGAGTGACCCGCCCCATACACAGTCGGCACATGTCAGTCAGCGCGGGTCACGGTCTACCGGGCACCAGCAGCTTCGAACGCGGGCACGCAGCGGCCAGTCATCCACATGCCGCCCGTACTCTGCGTGTGCACCGAGCCGTACTAGCCCTGACGGGATACGGACACGGCGGCGCATCCGCTGATCGGGCCGCGTGGGAGCATGCGGCAGACAGACAGCGTGAACTCGTCGGCTGAGGAATGCGCGGCATGACAGGGCAGTGGACGTGTGCGGTCACCAGGGCACAGCAGCTGGCGTCCGCCACCTTGGCCGTCACCGACAACAACTGGGAGTACACCGGCACCCGCGACGTGCTGGCCATCTCCCTTGCTGCGCTGGGCCGCCAGAATGCCGGCGGCGTGGAGGCGGTGACGCTCGGGTCGCTGCTGTGGCATCTGTCGCGCCTGGACGGCGGTGTCCGGCAACTTGCCGCCTCTCTGGTCGGCGAGGACCTGGCCCTGTCGACGGATACGGATCCCGCCACGGTGGACGACAGCAGCGATCCGGTGATCGCGACCTGGCTGTGGCTGACCCGTACCTGGCCCGCCGACCCCCACCAGCCCCTTTCGAAGGAGCGGTGGGACGGAATGACGCGCGGTCTCGCCCGCGGTTCCGCGGAACCGGCCGTCGTGGTCTGCCATCAGCTTGCCGTGGACGCGGTCTGCACGCTCTGGAAGAGGAGCTGCACCGTCCCCTGGCCGCCGGCACCGAAGTACAGGGAATCGGAGGGGACTTCGCCGGCAGCATCGGCACGGTGATCGCCCCCGCCTGGTACTTCGACGACGAACGGCAAGATCTATCGGGCGGCCCCCTGCTGCCACCGAAACGGTGGGCGTGTCCCGAGGGGCATCAAGCTGGCCGCCCGCTACGAGGCGACAGTCCTGATCGCCGTCATCAACGAATGGCTGTGACCGGCAGCATCACACTGCCGGCTCGCGCACCTGCGCCACGATGATCACGTTCCCGTACAGGTCGGCCAGGTGCAGCGACCGGCTGTCGGCGTCTTCCCGTTCGTTCCATACCCGCACCCCGTGCCCGCGCAGGTGTTCGCGGACCGCATCCAGGTCAGCGGTGTACAGGACGAGCAGAGGCTGACCGCCGCACTGCCTGCCGATCAGCTCGCGTTCCCGGTCGCTGGTGGCGGTCATCAGCCAGAGGCCGACCGCCTCCTGGCCGGGCACTCCGATATGCAAGTAGCGATAACCATCTGCCGTCTGGTCGTGCAGGACACAGAAACCGAGAACGCCGCGGTAGAAGGCCAGGGCCGCATCGAGGTCGTCAACAAGGACAACGAGACGGCCGAGCCCCGAGAACAGGCTCTTTTCAGCATGAGGAGTCATGATCGGCACCCTAGACCGAGCCACTGACAACGAGCCGAAGCGCTCGGGGCGACTGCAGCCGGAGCAGAGCCGGCCAAGATCAACTTTCGCAACGGGCCCTAGCTGTGCCATCTCATGAGGTTGGTATCGGATCCCGGTCTTTGTCAGATGGAGATCTGAGACGATGCGGATCTGGAGGTGGTCTCGGGGGGCGTAGTTGAGACAAGACCGCATTCCCAACGAAGCGTCCGAGATCATGGATCCACTCAGACCGATGCGACTGTTCGGCTCACCGAGCAGACCGCCATGCGGTACGTCGCCGCCGCCCACCCCGGACGCACTACCAAGTTGCCTCACTGACGAGCCGATGGGAGACCGGTCGTGCTTCGTGACGCTCGAACGCTGTCGAAGGAGCGAGCACAGACTCCTCAGGGCCTCACGGTGGGGTGGAGGGCTGTGTGGTTGCGGAGGGAGGCCCACAGCAGGGCAGCGGCGCACGTGCGATAGGGGGCCCAAGCCGTCGCGCGGCGGCGTGTCTCCTCGACGCTCGGGATGTTGGTGAGGTGCCAGGCGTTTTGGATTGCCCGGCGGATTCCGACATCGCCGGCGGGCAGGATGTCTGGGCGTTCCAGTTGGTGAATGAGGAACATCTGGGCCGACCACAGGCCCACACCGTGGACGGCGGTCAGGCCCGTGAGGGCGGTGGCGTCGTCGACGTCATCCATGTGTTCAAGGTCAATAGCGCCGTCCACCTGACGTTGGGCGAGGTCGTGAAGGTAGGCCGCCTTGGCGCGGGAGAGCCCGCAGGCCCGCAAGTCGTTGTCGGCGAGGGCGAGGAGGCTTTCGGGGGTGACGGCACCGCCTACGGCGGCGGTGACGCGGGCGAAGATGGTCAACGCGGCTGCGATGGAGATCTGCTGGCCGACGATGTGCAGGGCCATGGCTTCGAAGTTGGTCGAGGAGGGGAAGTCGCGCTCGGCCCAGTCGAACGGGTCAGGTCGACCGAAGCTGGCGATGAGGCCGTCCAGGACTGGGTCGGCGGCCAAGTGCCGGTAGGCGGTGGTGCTCTGACGCCTCATGTGGACTCCCGTGTCCGAAGTGGAAGGGCGCAGCCATTGCTGGTCCTGGCCGGGGCGGGCCGTGTGCCTGTCGCCCGGTGGTCAGGCGGTTGTGTGGCGGTGGCGCTGGTAGTGGCGGGCTGAGCGGGCGCGGTTGCCGCAGCCTGCGGAGCACCACTCCCTGCGGGGGTGGTTCTTGAGGAAGTACAGGACGCATCCCGGCGCGAGGCAGGCGCGCAGCTGGTTGCGGGCGTCCTGGCTGAAGAGGGTGATGGTGTCCTCGGCGATGGCGGAGACGGCGGCCGAGGCGGTCTGTCCGCTGGTGCGGGTGTGGCGTGAGGGTTCCTGGCCGGGTGTCCAGGACAGGGCCGACCAGTGGGGCGTGTCGCCGGCGGCCTGGTTGAGCGCGGTGATGGCCGCCTCCAGTTCCCGGGTGTCGGACGCGGCTGCCTGGCGCGGGTCCTCGGTGGCCTCGGCGGCCAGCCGGCGCAGAGCGTCGCGCAGGCCGATCAGCCGTCCGCCGAGGCTGTCGAGGTCGGAGGTGGTGAGCGCGTCGAGATCGCCCGGCGTCATCAGGTCTATGCGGGAGGAGACGGCGTGCAGCCAGGCCCGGGTGCCGTCGGGATCGCGCAGCGCGTCGTGTACGCCGTCCCGGTCCGCCCAGATGGTGTTCATCAGCTCGATGGGGAGCGGCTCGCCCAGTAGCGGTGCGTTCGTGTCCGTGTCCATGACGTCGAGACTACCGCACCTCTAACGGTTACAACCGCCTCCAACCGTTTGACACGGCACAGGGGGCGTGTCATCGTTCTTCTAACGGTTATCGGCGCAGTCAAGCGTCAGAACCGGATGGATGAAGGAGTGCTCCGTCATGACTGGATTCGCCCCCGTCGAGCCCGCCACCGCGACCGGCAAGGCCGCTGACCTGCTTGCGGACGTGCAGAAGGCCCTCGGCCTGACGCCGAACATGACCAAGGTGATGGCCAACAGCCCGGCCCTCCTCAAGGGCTACCTGGCCCTGAACGGTGCACTGTCCGGCGGGGTGCTGCCCGCCCCGGTCCGCGAGCTCCTCGCGGTGACGACCGCCGAGTACAACGGCTGCGAGTACTGCCTCTCCGCCCACACCTACATCGGCGCGAACATCGCCAAGATCGACGCCGCTGATCTGGAGGCGGCCCGGGACGCCAAGGCGTCCGACCCGCACACTCAGGCCCTGCTGACCCTGTCGGATGCCATCGCCCGCGGTCACGGCCAGGTCGACGACGCCGCCCTGCAGGCGGCGCGGGACGCAGGCGCCACCGACGACGAGATCGGTGAGGTCGTCGGCCACCTGGCGCTGAACGTCCTGACCAACTACTTCAACATCCTTGCCGAGGTCGACAACGACTGGCCCGTGGTCACCCCGCGCATCGCGGCCTGACCACCCACCTGCGGCCCCGCCGGCCCGGTCCCCGGTCCCCAACCAGAGGGCCGGGCCGGCGGCCACCCCCTCGCCCAGCCGTCCGGCATCGCACATCCCGCATGTGGAAGGAAGGAACGATGAGCCACCCAGTACGCAACACGACTGCGGGCTTCCACGAAGGCGAGCTTGCCGTACAGCAGCGGGCCGGCGTGGCCCGGGACGCAGCCCGACTCACCGGCATGCTGGCCCCCGCCCAGCTGCGCGGCGGTGTCACCCGCTTCCTGTCCGACAGGACCTTCGCGGCGATCACCGCACGCGACACCGACGGCACCCTGTGGGCCTCCCCCCTCGCAGGGCCGCCCGGGTTCCTCCACGTCGCGTCACCGACGGTCCTCGAAGTGCGAACCCGGCCCGTCGAGGGCGACCCGCTTCAGCACCTGCCGGTACACCAGCCGGTCGGGCTGATCGTTGTCGAGTTCGCCACCCGCAGACGACTGCGCATCAACGGCATGCTGTCCGACGCAGGAAGCGACGGACTTCACATCGAGGTCGAGCAGGCGTACGGCAACTGCCCCCAGTACATCCAGAACCGGCACCTCCACCCCGCGCCCGCACCCCTGGGCGAGGAGCCGGTCAGGCACGGGAGCACCCTCGCGCAGGACGACATCGACCTGATCCGCCGGTCCGACACCCTCCTGATCGGCACCACCCACCCCACCCGCGGCAACGACGCCTCGCACCGCGGCGGTCCGGCCGGCTTCGTCCGTGTCGAGGACGGGCGACTGTGGTGGCCCGACTACTGGGGCAACAACATGTTCAACACCCTCGGCAACCTCCAGGGCGACCCCACCGCCGCGCTGCTCTTCTGCGACTTCGTCACCGGCCGCACCCTGCACCTGTCGGGCCGGGCCGACCTGGAATGGACGCGCCCCGGCGTCGCGGGGGACGACGACCGCACCGGCCGCCGCGTCCACTTCACCCCAGAGCGCCTGGTGGCCGGCCGCCTGCTTCCCCTGCAGGCCGACGCCGTCACCGCAGCCCCGGACAACCCGCCGCTGACCGACCAGCCCTCCGCACAGTGAAGGACTGCACCGCCATGACCGAAGCGCGCCCGCCTTTCCCGCCGTTCGACCTCGACAGCGCTCTGGCCAAGGTCCAGGCCGCCGAGGATGCCTGGAACACCCGCGACCCGCACCAGGTGGCGCTCGCCTACGCCGAGGACTCTGCCTGGCGAAACCGGGATGTCGTCCTCACCGGCCGCGACAAGATCATCGAGTTCCTCACCGCCAAGTGGGAGCGCGAACTCGATTACGTCCTGCGCAAGAGCCTGTGGGGCTTCCGCGGCAACCGCATGGCCGTCCGCTTCCAGTACGAGTGGCACAACGCCGAAGGCCAGTGGTTTCGCTCTTACGGCAACGAGCTGTGGGAGTTCGCCGAGAACGGCCTGATGCGCCGCCGCGAGGCCAGCATCAATGACCTCCCCATCAGCGAGAACGACCGCGGTTACTTCGGCCCCCGCCCCGAGGACGAGCGCGGCCCCTGACACGACATCCCCCTCGCCTGAAACCCCACGACCAAGCCCCGACCCAGATCAGCACACAGCACCGCAAGGAGTGAGTTGCCATGACCGCTGTCCGTTTCCACACCATCGACGTGGCCGGAGTCCAGGTCTTCTACCGCGAAGCCGGTGAACCGGGCGCACCGAAGCTGGTCCTGCTGGCGGCTTCCCGTCCTCCTCGCACCAGTGGCGCGACCTCCTGCCGGCACTCGGGGACCGTGGCTTCCACGTCGTCTCGCCGGACTACCCCGGCTTCGGCTGCACCGAGGCCCCCGAGGACTTCACGTACACCACTTCGACCGCCTCTCCGAGGTCGTCGAGCAGTGGCTGACCCAGATCGGCTTCACCGCCTTCGGCCTCTACCACCAGGACTACGGTGGCCCGATCGGCAACCGGATCATCGGACGCCACCCCGAGTGGCTGCAGTGGCAGGTCGTGCAGAACTCCAACGCCTACGAGGAGGGTTTCACCGAGGTATGGAACGGCATCCGGTTCAAGCCCTGGCAGGCACGCACCCCGGAGACCGAGGCAGCTCTGCTGCCGTTCCTGCAGACCGACGGCGTCAAGTCGATCTACCTCGGCGGCCACAAGGACCCCGCCCTCATCTCCCCGGACAACTGGACGGTGGACGTCGCCTTCCTCGACCAGCCCGGCCGACGGACCATCCAGCTCGACCTGCTGGAGGACTACAAGACCAACCCGCCGCTGTATGAGACCTGGCAGGCGTTCATGCGCCAGCAAGCTCATCGGCGAAGTCGAAGGCAACTTCCCGGAACTGACCCTGGAGGTAGGCCGTCGTCTACAGGTCGGTGAAGACGCCGTCGTGGTCGAGTGGACCTGCAACTACGGGGACGGCCGGTTGTACCGCAACGTCACCATCGCGGAACTCCAGGACGGCAAGGCAACCCGGGTCACCGAGGACTGGGGAGAGCCGACTACGACTCCGAAATGGCGGAGGCCACTGACCGACCGACTGGACATGCCTGCGTATGGAATCTGGCCCGACGTGCAACACCTCGCCCCTACCGAGTCAGCCCAGGCCACCAGGCAGTATGCCCGGCGGGCGACACGAGCTCCCTCCACCGAGAGATTTCGCGCCGCCCGTCCATTACGCGGCCGGGAGGGAGCCCGGTGCCCGAAAGGCGCAAAACCACCTACAAGCGCGCCGGTTAACCTGCGCTCCCGCCCGGGATTCCGGGAACCCGCGCACTTCCGACCGGGGGTTGCCCGACGATCCTCCTTTAGGCGAACGGAGGCCCGCGTGTCGCACATCGAGCCACGGCATGCGGTGGACCATGGCTGCGCACGCGAACGCGCCCCTCACCCCGGAAGGGCGTCTCCGGTTGTGCCTGCGTGTTGAGGGTGGGCGCCCGGTCGCCCACGTCGCAGCGGAAGCCGGGATCTCCCGTCGCTGCCTGTCGAAGTGGTACGCCCGCTGGTGCGCTCACGGCGAGGACGGCCTCACGGATCGTTCCTCTCGTCCGGCTGCCAGTCCCAACCGCACAAGCGAGGACATCGCCGACCTGGTGGAAGGGCTGCGTCGGCAGACCAAGTACGGTCCCGCTCGTCTCGCGGCCGAACTGGGGCGGCTGCACGGCATCACCGTGTCTCGTGCCACCGTCCACCGTATTCTCGTCCGGCGAGGGCTCAGCCGCCTGCGCGACCTCGATCCGCCCACTGGCGAGCAGCTGCGCGAAGTCGTCCGCTACGAGCACGAGCGCGTCGGTGACATGGTCCACGTCGACGTCAAGAAGCTCGGTCGTATCCCCCTCGGCGGCGGTTGGCGGATGCCCGGTCAGGGGACAGACGCGGCACGGGACTCCAAGCGCACTGGTCCCGGGACGGGCAAGACCGGCTACACGTACCTACACACGGCGATCGACGATCACTCCCGGCTCGCCTACACCGAGGCCCTGGAGGACGAACAGGCCGTGACCGCAGCCGCGTTCTGGCATCGATCCGTCGCGTTCTTCGCCGCCCACGAGATCACAGCGATCCACCGTGTCCTCACCGACAACGGCTCCTGCAACCGCTCCCGCGCCTGGGCCGCTGCTCTGGTCGTGACGGGAACGAGGCACAAACCCACGAGGCCGTACACGCCGCGGACGAATGGGAAGGTCGAGAGGTTCAACGGCACTCTGGCCCGTGAGTGGGCCTACGTGCGCGACTACACCTCTGAGCAGGAACGCAGGGCCGCGCTCGCGGACTTCCTCAACTACTACAACCACGAGCGCCCACACTCCGCGCTCGGAGGTCGGCCACCCATCAGTCGGACCGCCGGCAGCGACTACCGCGTCACCTCCGATCAACCGCCCGAGCCGCTCGACACCACTCCGCAGCAGCTCGCGTTCGAGGACCTCGTGGAACCAACGTCCTGAGACATCACACCTAGCTGACACCGCCGGTCGTCGGGCAGGTCCGACCAGGGCGGGCAGGTGAGGCACTTTCAGGCGATGGCCTTCAGTGCCCGGCCGAGGTCGGCCCCCCGTCGTTCACGGACCGGATCGGCCGACATCAGACTCGATCCCGACCCACATCGCATCAGCGCTCAACGCCCGGCCAGGACTCGTCCGATCCACCGGCCAGCCTTCCCATGAGAGATGCATGCCCGCTCATCACGCCCTACTGGACTGTCACTGCGGCACCCTCATCCTCATCTCCATCCTCATCTCCACAATGAGGCCCGTCGCTGGGATCCACAACGACGATCGGGAGGTTGCAGATGATGTTCACTTCGGCCAACTTCTCCTGGTGCACTGCCAGCAGGTCTTCGTCGTCGGCGGTTGCCGTCCCCGCTGCCCCGAGCACCGTGGTGACCGCAAGGGCCGTGGCGGCGAAGACTTCACGGATACGCATAGTTTCTCCTCAGTTGATCTCCGCAAGGTCAACGCCTTCTTTCACCAGAAGACACGCAGGACTACCCAAAGCGAACGACAGCCAGGGTGCTGACTCGGCTTGTGACGAGACGCGGTCCATGACGCGCAGGCGTAGGCTGCGCACGCGTCGGCGTACATCGTGGTCATTGGCCGCCGCTTCACCGACCTCTGTCCCTGGGGCAGGTGCACCACCGCGGTGAGCCTGGCCGCGGAGCGCCCGCACCAGCTACTGCCTTAGGCGTCTTGCTGTGAAGCAGCCCGAACGACGTGCTGGGCGGCCTCACCGCGAGAGGATGAGTCCATGCCCCCTGGAGTCGGGCCACACCCTTACACAAGTACCCGCCGGGAGCCGGCTCACGTGGTGGGGGGCAGGAGGGGTGGCAGGGAGGCCCCGGCAATCTCTGCCAGCTGGTCAAGCAGGGGCAGGAGTTCGATGAGCTGGGTGGCGGGGCGGCTGTCCCAGCAGGCGACGGCGTCCCGAACATGCTGGACCAGCTGCGGATCGGCAGCGTCGAGCACCCCCTCGTGCTGGGCCAACTGCTGGAGCAGGTCGTCTATGTCGCCCAGGGCTGCTCCATCGTCCCTTTCGTCGGTGAGAATCGTGCCGAGGACATGGCCAGCAGCTAGTACTGCAACGGTGCTTGTTCTGATTGCTGGGCAGTCTTCAGGGGCTGTGTCCGCGTCGTTTGTAGTGGCTGATACGGGCTTGGTGTTGGCGTCGTCGGCGCCATGTCGACCAGTGCAGGATGT
>NZ_JBQQBS010000094.1:0-21615 GCF_052245395.1 Streptomyces sp. 4N124 | reverse complement strand
GTACCGGCGTGCGGTGCCCCGGCGCTCGGCCGCGTCCGCGGTCTCCAGCAGCATCAGGGCGCCCCCCTCGCCGAACACCGGGCCGGTGCCGCCGCCGAAGGGCCGGTACACGGTCCGCGGGTCCTCCCCGGTGGCCGCGTCGCCCCGGGAGGCGTGGCAGACCAGCGAGTACGGCGTGAGCGGTGCCTCGGTACCACCGAGAAGCACATGATCGGCACCGCCGCGACGCAGCAGGCCCAGCGCGTCGTACGCGGCGACGAGCCCGCCTGCCTGGTCGGCGACCACCACACCGCAGCGCCCCTTGAACCCGTGGCGGATGGAGATCTGACCGGTGCAGGCCGCGTAGAACCAGGCGATGGACTGGTAGACGCCCACTTTCCTGGGCCCCTCCCGCCACAGCCCCTGCAACTCCCGCTGCCCGAACTCGTTTCCCCCGCCGGAGGCCGCCGTCAGCACCGAGATGCGGTACGGATCCAGGTCGGCGCGTTCGAGACCCGCGTCGGCCACCGCCTCCTCGGCCGCCGCCAGCGCCATCCACGTCCACTTGTCGGTCTGCACGCGCAACCGCTGCGGAATCCGCCGGTCGGCGTCGAACCCGGCGCCCACCACCCCGGCGACCCGCACCCCGGATCCCCCGGCCAGTTCGTCGGGCAGCCGGCACAGCCCGCTACGGCGCTCCACGGTCGCCGCCCACTGCTCGGGGGCGGTGGCTCCGTTGGGGGCGACGATGCCGATGCCGGTGATGACGGCGTCCACGACACGGCCGTCCGCTTCCCGGGCCGGGCGGCGCGCCGTGGCCGTACGCTGTCCGGCGCTCATACCGGTACCCCCGTGAACCGGGACAGCAGGATCGCCGACTGGAACCCGCCGAATCCGCTGCCCACCGACAGCGCGTGGTCGATCCGCGTCTCGCGGGCGGTGAGGGGCGTGTAGTCCAGGTCGCACTCGGGGTCCGGCGCCTGAAGATTGGCGGTCGGCGGTACGACACCGTCGCGGATCGCCAGCGCACAGGCGGCGGTCTCCAGCGAGCCGATCGCGCCGAGCGAGTGGCCGACGACGGCCTTGATGGAGCTGATCGGCACGTCGAACGCCGCGCTGCCCAGCGCCTTCTTGAACGCCGCGGTCTCGTGCCGGTCGTTCTGCCGCGTGCCCGACCCGTGCGCGTTGACGTAACCGAGGTCGATCGCGTCGACCCGGGCGACTCGGAGCACCTCCCGGATCGCCTCCGCCATCTCCGTGCCGTCGGGTCGCAGCCCGGTCATGTGGAAGGCGTTGGCGCGCGCCGCGTACCCGGTGATCTCGCAGTAGACGCGGGCGCCGCGGGCGCGCGCATGGCTCAGCTCCTCGAGGACCAGCACGGCGGCGCCCTCCCCCAGCACGAATCCCTGGCGGGTGGCGTCGAACGGCCGGGAGGCCCGGGCCGGCTCGTCGTTGAGCGGGGTGGTCGCACGGATGGCGTCGAAACAGGCCACGGTGATGGGCGAGATCGGCGCGTCCGAGGCCCCGGTGACCATCAGGTCGGCGGCGCCGTCGACGACCAGCTCGTAGGCCGCGCCGATGGAGTCGATACCGGACGTACAGCCGGTGGAGACGGTGCCGACCGGCCCCGCGGCCCCCGTCCTGGCCGCGATCTCGGCGGCACAACTGCTGGGCACGAGCGCGTCGTACAGGAAGGGCAGGGCGTAGCGGCCGTCGACGGTCCACTCCCGGCCGCCGTCGCTGACGGCGACGTACTCCTGCTCCAGGCGGATCGTCGCGCCCACGGCCGTGCCGAGGCTGACCCCGGTCCGGTCCGGATCCCCGGCGCCGGGCTCCCATCCGCTGTCGGCCAGGGCCTCGGCCCAGGCGGCGAGCGCCAGCAGGGTGAAGCGGTCGAAGCGCCGGGCGTCCCGGTGGCTCAGCCCGGCGGTCACCGGGTCGAAGTCGATCTCGGCGGCGACCCGGGAGCGGAACGGCGTGGGGTCGAAGCTGGAGATACGGCGGGTGGCGGGCTCCCCGGCGACCACCCGGGACCAGAACTCCTCCCGGCCGGTCCCGCCCGGGGCGACCACTCCGATGCCGGTCACGACGCAGCGCCGGGTCACCGCGCGGACACCTCCGCGGCGGGCGCGCTCTCGGTGGTGACGTGCCCCAGCTCGGGGCGCGGGGCGAGGGGGCTGAGCGCGAAGACGAGCGCGGCGCCCCCGTCGTGCGGGTTGCGCACCCGGTGCCGGGCGAACCGCGGTACCAGCAGCGAGGAGCCCGCCTCCAGGGGTACCGGCTCACCGTCCAGGTCGACCACCACCCGGCCCTCGGTGAGGTGCAGATGCTCCTCGGAGTACGGGTGGTAGTGCTCGTCGACCTGTTCGCCGGGGGCGAGCCGCACGATGCCGGATATCCCGGTGGCGCAGCCGACCGTCGCGGGGGACAGCGTCGTCCGCATGTCCCCGCCGCGGGCCCGCTGCGCCTTGGTGCCGTCGAAGGTCTGCACGGCCCGGCGGGCGGCCTCGATCCGGCGCGCGACGATGCGCTGCTGTTCGGGCATGTTCTTGTTCATCCGCGCCGTCATGGCCGCGTCGTCGAGCGGGGCATCGGGGCGCATGCGGAAGTCCTGGTGCCAGGTGACCCGGGTGCTGTCCTCCTCCAGCGGTTCGAAGGTCCACAGCAACCGCATGTACTCGAAGGGCCCCGTCTCGATCCGGTGGGCCCGTACGGTCCGGGCGGCCCGGTCCCACTCCCGCCGGGACACCCACGACCAGGTCCTGCCGTTCTCATCGGGATGCATGGTGAGGCGGAAGACCATCGCGGAGGCCTCCTCCTCCAGCACCTCCACGCTCCGGTACTCGGTGAACAGCGTCGGCCAGGAGCGGACGTCGTTCAGCCGGTTCCAGACGAAGGCGAGGGGTGCGGCCACCTCGAAGACGTTCTCCACCGATGCCATCACGCGGCTCCGCTTCGCTCGGCGCCGGCCGCGACCGCCTCGGCGATCAGCCCGCGCAGCTCGGCGACGGTCATCGTGGCCGTGAGCCGGTCCTCGACATCCGTGCCGTAGCGGTCCTGGATGAGCGTCGCCATGCCGAGCCGCGCCAGTGAGTCGATCGCCAGGTCGGACAGGGTGTACGACTCGTCGCCTGGGCCCAGCGTGATTCCCGCCTCCGCCAGGCACTCGCGCAGTATCAGGTCCACTGAACCGTCCGTCATCGCGCCCCCTCGCGTGGTATTTCCGGTACGAGACGGGACGCTAACCGCGGGCCCCTGCCCAGCACGTCCACCGAAGTGACAGACATCGCCTCAACCGCGGGACACCGCTTGGCGCTGTGCGCCGCCCTCAGGGCTTAGCCCCCGCTGCCCGCGGGACGATGCGCGCATCACCCCTCGGGCCGACTCGGGCCGCTCCTCTTGACACGGGCCCCCGAGGCTTGGATTCATGCCATGGGCCGGAACTCAATCCCCTTGTCCCGCAGCCCTGTTGGAGGAGCCTCCGTGATCACCAGGATCGGCAAGATCTCCGTCCCCGTCACCGATCTGGATGCCGCGGAGCGCTTCTTCGTGGACGTCCTGGGCATGGAAAAGCGCTGCGACGAACCGCTGGGCTCCCTCGGCCGCTGGATCGAACTCGCCCCACCGGAATCCGACATACCGCTGGTCCCGTACACCTGGTGGGACCAACTCGACGACCGCCCCGGCGGCGCCTCACGCATCGTCCTGGAGTGCGAGGACATCACGACGGTCTACGAGACCTTGCGCGGACACGGCGTGACCTTCGACGAACCCCCGGAGACCGGGATCGGCGGAATCTTCGCCGCCTTCCGCGACCCCTTCGGCAACCGCTACACGCTGAAACAGGAACTGCCCGCCATGCCGGACGCCGGCGGCAGCGCCCCGAAGGGGCGCGGGGAACTGCGCGACCAGCCACAACGGTCCCGCGGATGACCGACAGCCAATCGCGGCACTTCCCGCGGAGCGCTCAGCGGCGGTGGGCATGGCCCAGCACCGTCACCCCGCCCGCAAGCAACCCCAACGCGACGAACGAGGGAATCAGGGTGACCAGCGGCCCCGCCGCCAGGCAGACCGCGGATGCGGCGAAGAGCGCCGGGGAACGGCGGTTCGAGGTGCGGAGCACGATGAGGGCCGCCCCCAGCAGGAACAGCCCGACGCCTCCCGGCAGGGCCCAGGCGACCACGCCGTGCAAGGGCTCAGCCAGGTCGTAGTGGTCCGTGTCGGCGATCTGCTGGAGCGTCTTCTTCATGCCGAGGGCCGTGATGACCACGCCCGCCACCAGCGGCAGGTGGAGGAAGGTGTACACGTCGCGGGCCAGGCGTGTGCGGTCGTCGTCCGTCAACGTCGTCAGACGGTGTTCGGCGGAGTCGGCGACCTGGCGGAAGTACAGGTGCCACAGGCCCGCGGCCAGGAACAGGCCCACGGCCGCGGCGCCGACGGTCGGGCCGCTCAGGGGGAAACCGGTCACGCCGACGCCGATCGCCACGATCGACTCGCCCAGGGCGATGATCACGATCAGCCCGTGGCGTTCCGCGAAGTGGCCGGGGGACGACACCCGCCAACCGGACTTGCCCGTGACGAAGATGGCCAGGTAGTCGAAGGCCACCGCCGCCAGCCAGATCAGGATCCGGGGTACGCCCGTGAACGCCGTGCCCACCAGGAGCAGGGCGAAGGGCGGGGCCACCGAGAGGAGGGCCGTACGGCGCAGGACGCGGTGCAGGGTCTGGTCGCCGGGGTCGGAGAGCCAGTACGTGACCAGGTGCAGGACGCGGACGGTGCCGTAGCAGAGGACGAAGAGCAACGGGGTCGGCACTCCGCCGGGGGCGTCGGCATAGACCTCGGGGACCGCCAGGGAGACGATCAGGACGACCGCCATCACGGCCACCAGCACCGTGAACATCGCGCCCGAATCGGCGCGCACCACGTTGCCCAGCCAGGCGAAGGAGCACCAGCACCACCACAGAAGCGCCAGTACGACCACTCCGCCGAGCAGGCGCAGCGCGCTCGGGTCGTCCGCCATCAGGGCGGTGACCTGGGTGATGGCGTACACGAAGACCAGGTCGAAGAAGAGCTCCGCCGGTGTCACCCGGTGGCTGTCCTCCGTCGCCACCAACCGGGCACGCTCGCTGTTCGTCGCCACGGGACCCCCAACCGCCCCTGCACAGCGCGCCCTTCGCCCGCTGCCCCCATGCGGAACCCTACACACGGGGCATGGGGTCCAGCTGCGGGAGCACCTCACCGGCGATGAGTTCAAGGTGGTCGAGGTCGCTGAAGTCGATCAGACGCAGATGGACGCGGTTCGCGCCGATCGCGGAGAACTCGCCGAGCCGGTCCACGAGTTGGGCCGGAGACCCGATCACCGGGTCCTCCGGTGGCAGCGCGCTCTTGACGTGCAGCGGGGCGGCCCGCCGCCGCGCCTCCGCGTCGGTACGGCCGATCGCGGCCACGACCCCGGCCGAGAGCACCAGCGGCGGCCGTCCGGCGCCGGCCCGGCCGGTCCGGTCGCAGGCCTCGGCGACCCGCCGGTACGCCCGCGCCGTCTCGGCCACCGACTTGAAGGGCATGTTGAACTCGTCGGCGTACCGGGCGGCCAGCTCCGGGGTGCGCTGAGGGCCGCGCCCCCCGACGATGACCGGCGGGGCCGGCATCTGCACGGGCTTGGGCAGGGCGGGCGCGTCGAGCAGTTGGTAGTAGTCGCCGCGGTAGGTGAAGCTCTCGCCGACCGGTGTCCGCCACAGCCCCGTGATCACCGCCAGTTGCTCCTCCAGCCGGTCGAAGCGCTCCCGGACGGACGGGAACGGGATGCCGTACGAGGTGTGCTCCCGTTCGTACCACCCGGCGCCGAGGCCGAGTTCGACCCGTCCGCCGCTCATCTGGTCGACCTGCGCCACCATCACGGCGAGCGGGCCGGGCAGCCGGAAGGTGGCCGAGGTGACCAGGGTGCCGAGCCGGATCCGGGAGGTCTCCCGGGCGAGCGCGGCCAGCGTGAGCCAGGCGTCGGTCGGGCCGGGCAGCCCGGGATCGTCGCCCATCGCCTGGAAGTGGTCGGCCCGGAAGAAGCCCTCGAAGCCGCCGGCCTCGACGAGCTGTACGAAGCGCAGCTGGTCGTCGTAGTCGGCGCCGCGGTGCGGCTCGGTGAAGACGCAGATCCGCAGGGTCATCGCCCCTCCGTCTCGGCCGGCGTGGGCACGTCCTGCTCCATCAGCAGCTCATGCAGATCGGCGGTGCAGCGGGCCACTTCGTCGAGATACGCGGTGCGGCCCAGGGTCCTCGGCCGGGGGATGCCGATGTCGACGACCTTGCGGATCCGGCCCGGGCGCGGGGTGAGCACCACCACCCGGTCGGCGAGCAGCACGGCCTCGTCTATCGAGTGGGTGACGAAGACGACGGTGGCGGAGCTCTCGATGTGGACGCGTTGCAGCTCCACCGCGAGTTCCGCGCGGGTCAACGCGTCCAGTGCGGAGAACGGCTCGTCCATGAGCAGCACCCGGGGCTCGCCCATCAACGACCGGCACAGGGACACACGTTGCTGCATCCCACCGGAGAGCTCGTGCGGCCGGTGCTTCTCGAAGCCGCTCAGCCCGGCCGTCTCCAGCAGCCGGTACGCCCGGTCGCGGTGCTCGGCCTTCTTCCAGCCGAAGATCTCCACGGGCAGCAGGACGTTGTCGAGGACGGACCGCCACGGCAGCAGGGCCGGCCGCTGGAACAGCATGGCGACATCCCGCCGGGCTCCGGTGACCCGCTCACCGCCGATGGTGATCTCGCCCTCGGTGACCGGCAGCAGCCCGGCGATCAGCCGCAGCAGGGTGGACTTGCCGCACCCGGACCGCCCCACCACCGCCACGAACTCGCCCTCGGCGATGTGCAGGTCGATGCCTTGAAGCGCCACCGTCGAACCGGACCGGCTGGTGAAGCTCCGGGACACACCGGTGAGTCTGATCATCCGGCGGTCTCCCCATCCCTGGCGACCGCACTATCCCTGGCGATCGCAATGCCGGCCGGTTCGTGACGCCCGGTCAGGCTACCCGGGACTGGCCGCTCGGCGGTACCTGTCGTTCTACCGGTGAATCCGGTGAATTCCGCACGCCCAGTTCCACAACTGCCCGGCTCTCGTACGCTGTTGCCCGCACGAAGTGTCATGCCCTCCGGCGGTCGGAAAGGACCTCACTGTGCGCATGAACAGCTTCGCCCGTACGACCGCCGCGGTAGCCCTGGCCACGGTGCTGGCCCTGGTGTCGGGATGCGGCGGCTCGGACTCCGACGACGGTGACGACCCGGACGCCAAGGCACCGCGGAAGGTGACCTACCTGACCTCGTTCGGCAACTTCGGCCGGGACGCGTACGCCTGGGTCGCCAAGGACAAGGGGTACTTCAAGGAGGCTGGCTTCGACGTGCAGATCAAGCCGGGGCAGGGCACCGGCGGCGTGATCCCGGCCGTCGTGAGCGGCCAGGCGCAGTTCGGCCCGATCGACCTGACGGGCGGTCTGCTGAACATGGGCAGCGGCCAGGCGAAGGACTTCGTCGCGGTGGCCGCCATCCAGCAGCGCACCATGGCCGCGATCGCCTCCACCGAGGGCAACGGCATCACCGAGCCCAAGGACCTGGAGGGCAAGCGGCTCGCCGACACGCCCGGCTCGGTCGTGCGCAACCTCTTCCCGACGTACGCCCGGCTGGCCGGAGTGGACGCGGCCAAGGTGACCTGGGTCAACGGCGACGCACAGACCCTGATGGGCACGCTCGCCAGCGGCGCGGTGGACGGCATCGGCCAGTTCGTGGTGGGTGAGCCGACCATCGAGGCGGTGACCAAGAAGAAGCCCGTCCTGCTCCCGTACAGCGATGTGATCCCCGATCTCTACGGAAACGTGCTGATCACGTCCAAGAAGCTCGCCGAGCAGGAGCCGGAGATGGTGCAGCGGTTCACCGCCGCGCTGCTCAAGGGCCTGGAGTACAGCCTGGCGCACTCGAAGGAGGCCGCCGAGATCCTGAAGCGGAACGTGGACGCCACGAATCCGGCCGCCGCGGCTGCCGAGTTGGAGCTGATGGCCGCGTACGTCAGGCCGGAGGGTTCCGGCACGGCTCTGGGGACGGTGGACTCCGGGCGGGTCGCGAAGAGCATCGCGCTCCTGGAGGACGCGGACGCGCTGCCGGAAGGGATGACCCCTGAACAGATCATCGACTTCGACCTCGTACCCAAAGCCTGATCGCACCGGCAGGAGGGCGAGCGCCGGCGTCGTGGTGCTCCCCTTCGCCGGTTTGCTGGTCGCGCTCGGCGCCTGGTGGCTGCTCACGTCGGTGCTGGAGGTAGTCCATCCGGCCGTGCTGCCGCCGCCCGGTGCCGTGCTCTCGGCGTTCAGCGCGGCCCCGGCCCGGTTCCTGGACCACACCGGCGACACCACGGTGGAGACGGTGGTCGGGTTCGTGCTCTCCAGTGTCTGCGCCGTGGTCATCGGGCTGTCGCTGGCCGCCTCGCGGGTCCTGGAGCGGATGTTCACGCCGCTGCTGGTCGCCGTCAACGCGGTGCCGAAGATCGCGCTCGGGCCGCTGCTGGTGGGGGCGCTCGGGTGGGGGCAGAAGCCGGTCCTGACCATGGTCTTCCTGCTCTGCTTCTTCCCGATCGTGCTGTCCACCGCGACCGGCCTCACCTCGACCCCGGCGGACCTGGCCGAGCTGGCGCGCTCACTGGACGCCTCGCGCTGGCAGGCGTTCCGCAAGGTACGGCTGCCGGCGGCGCTGCCGCAGATCTTCGTCGGGCTGAAGGTGGCCATGCCGCTCGCCGCGATCGGCGCGGTCATCGGCGAGTTCCAGGCCGGTGAGTCCGGCCTTGGCTATGTGATCGTGCAGGCCGGCGGGGTCGGTGACACCGCCACCGCCTGGGCGGCGATCATCCTGATCGGGCTGATGAGCATCCTGCTCTACTTCGCCCTGGTACTGCTGGAACGGTTCGCGCTGCCCTGGGTCAGGGAGACCACCTCGCGCAGCTGAGGGAGCCCATTAACCTGCTCAGGATTGCCAAGCGCGAGGGGGCCTCAGGTCAGCCCTCGGCACGCCAGTGCATACCCCCGCACCAGCGGCAGCTCCCCGTCCTCCCGTCGCCACGCCAGGGCGTAGTGGCTGGGGGACAGTCCCCGCACCGGGCGGGTGATGACGCCGCCCAGGGTGATCAGAGGGGCGTTCCCCTCGGCGATCAGGCAGATTCCGAGGCCCGCGACCAGGGCCTCGTACGTCTCCTCGGTGCCGGCGATCTCCGCGCCGATGCGGGGTGGTCGGCCGGCGCGGGAGTCGAGGGCGAGCCAGTGGTCGCGCAGGACGCCGGCGCTGCGGGGGAGGGCGAGGAAGGGCTCGTCGAGGAGGTCGGTGAAGGCCAGGTCGGTGCGGGCGGCGAGCGGGTGGGTGTCGGGGAGGGCGACCAGGCGGGGTTCCTCCGCGAGCACCGTCCACCCGTAGCGCTCGGCGTCGGGCAGGGGCAGCCAGACGAAGGCGACGTCCACCGAGCCGTCCGCGAGGCCCGCCGTCGGGTCCTCCCAGCTGACCTGCCGCACCCGCAGGGCCGTCTCCGGGTGGGCGGCCGTGAAGCGGGAGCGGATCGCCGGGAGCAGACCGCCGCGGCCCGGACTGGTGCTCATCCCCACGGTCAGCGTGGAGCGCTGGACCGCCCTAGCCCGCTCCACCGCCGCCGCGGCCTCCTCCCACGCCGCGAGCACCCGCCGGGCCGGTTCCAGCAGCGCCTCGCCCGCCGCGGTCAGCGCCACGCCCTGCCGGTCCCGGCGCAGCAGCTCCACCCCCAACTGCCGTTCCAGCGCCCGGATCTGCTTGCTCAGCGCGGGCTGGGAGACGTACAGCCGCTCGGCGGCGCGGGTGAAGTGCAGTTCCTCGGCCACCGTCACGAAATAGCGCAGGTCGCGGCCGTGTACGTCCGAAGTCGCCATAACCATCGGCTATCACGAAGGGTCTTGGACGCGCCACCGGAAGAGCGCACAAGCTGGAAGCAGACGGATCCGAGGACGGATCCGGTAAGGCCATGAACCAGGAGGCGTCATGAACAAGGTGTGGCTGGTGACCGGCGCGACCAGTGGGTTCGGACGGGCGATCGCCGAGGCGGCGGTGGCCGCGGGGAACGTGGTCGTGGGCGCTGCCCGGCGCCCCGAGGGCCTGGCCGACCTCGTCGCCGCGCACCCCGACCAGGTGGAGGCGCTCCGGCTCGACGTCGCCGACACGGGCGCCGCGGAATCCGCCGTACAGGATGTGCTGGCGCGTCACGGGCGGATCGACGTCCTGGTCAACAACGCGGGCCGGACACATGTCGGTGCCTTCGAGGAGACCACCGAGGACGAGCTGCGCGACCTGTTCGAGGTGCATGTCTTCGGGCCCGTCGCCCTTACGCGCGCGGTGCTGCCGGGCATGCGCGAGCGGCGCTCCGGCGCGATCGTGCAGATGAGCAGCATGGGCGGGCAGATGTCCTTCGCGGGCTTCTCGGCGTACAGCGGAACGAAGTTCGCGCTGGAGGGGCTCTCCGAGGGCCTGGCGGACGAGGTCGCGGAGTACGGCATCAAGGTGCTGATCGTCGAGCCCGGCTCCTTCCGTACCGCGCTGTTCGACCCCAGCCGGGCCGGGGTCAGCTCGGACACCGGCCTGTACTCCAAGGTCGAGCAGACCCGCGGCTTCGTCGCCGGCGGTGACGGCACCCAGGCCGGCGACCCGGCGAAGGCGGCGGCCCTCATCCGCGCCGCCCTGGACGCCGAGCACACCCCGCTGCGGCTCCCCCTCGGCGACGACGGCGTCAGCGCGGTCCTGGACCACCTCGACCAGGTCCGGCAGGACGTCGCCGCCTGGGAGAAGCAGACGCGGGCCACGGCGTTCGACGACTAGATCCCCTCGACCCGGGCCACACTGAACGGTGTCTGAGGCACTCCCGGACCCAACGGTCCGCCCTTGTCGAACTGCGAGCGCACGACCAGCAGCCGGCCCCGGTTGCGCACAAGCGTGGTCGGGATCTGCAGGGCGGTGTCCGTGAAGGTCCGCTCCAGCCGCGCCGAGCGAGCGTCGTCCGCGAGCCGCCAACGGCTGATCGTGTTGGTCGTGTTGTGCGCGGCCCAGAGCGTGCCGCGCACCAGCTCCAGTCCGTCGCCCTGCTTCAAGTCGCCGCCGCGCAAGGTGACTTGGCTCGCCGTCCCGGTGGCGAGGTCGATCCGGACCAGGTCGCCCGTGGTCGTGCCGACGACGAGCAGACAACGGTCCGTGGCGACGATGCCGTTGGCGACCCGGGTGTGGGGTACCTCGCAGAAGGGGGTCAGCGTCGCGCCGCTGCGGGGCGCGCGGTAGATCAACGCCCGCGTGCTGTCGGTCAGGTAGACCGTGCCGTCCGGCGTGATCGCCAGGTCGTTGACGAAGCGGGCCTCGTCGCCCGGCACCTCGAAGCGGGCGAGCAGCTCGCGGGTGCGTGTGTCGTAGACGTCGACTCCCGCAGACGAGTCGATCACCCAGAGCCGTCCGGCCGGGTCGACTTTCAGGCCGTTGGCGGTGGTACGGCCGTCCGCTCCCGCAGGCAGGAAGACCTCGGCTGTCCGCGCACCCGGGGCAGCCCGGTACACAGCGCCGGTGGTGAAGGAACCGACGTACACCTCGCCGGTGCGCGGGTCGAGCCCGATGCCCTCCGGGTAGGCGCGGTCGTCCGGCAGGGCGAAGGCGGTGCGGACGCGGACCGCACCGGAGGCCCGCGCCGCCGGGACGGATGCGGCAACGCCCAGTGCGGTGGCGGTGGTGAGGAACGTACGGCGGTGGATCGAACGGGACACAGGGGTGCCTCTCGGTTCGGCTTCTCACTGTCTGATGACCACGACCGTAAGTTAGAGCTCTAATCATCGTCAATGGGCTAATGCATGTTCGACGGCTTACCGATGGGCCCGATACGATGCGCGGATGACGACGTCCATGCCCGCGTCCGAACGCCTCGGCTCGCACATCAAGCGCACCGAGCAGGCTCTCAACGCGACCAAGACCGCGGTGCTGAAGCCGGCGGGCCTGACCGTCGCGCAGTACGCCGCGCTGCTCTGTCTCGACGGCAACCCCGGCATCTCCGCCGCCGCCCTGGCCCGCCTGTGCGGCGTCACGCCCCCGACCATGAACACCGTCCTGAAGAACCTCCAGGACCGCGCTCTGATCGACCGCACCCCCCACGAGTGGCACCGCAATGTCCTGGAGACCCGTCTCACCGACCAGGGGCGCGCTGCCCTGGCGGACGCGGATGCCGGGGCCGTGCGCGTGGAACGAGCCCTCGGGGCCGCGTTCACGGACGAGGAGCGCGAGGCGCTGGTCGCACTGCTGGGACGGTGTACGGAAGTGCTCGAGCGCGAGCGCCCCTGACCGGTCGGCGGTGCGCCAGGTGTCATGGCCGGTGTATGGCGCCTCTGTTACGTCCGTGCGCAGGGTCTTGTGCAATTCCTGTGGAAGCCTCAATCTTTCGGCTGACGCACAGGCGCGGCAATGGAATTGACATGATCATGCCCGCCTCGCCTTGGCTTCGTGCACACGCGCACCACCCCCCACCAACGCACCACCGATTGAGGAGGATCCCTCAGATGGCAGTGATGCGTCAGACCCGGCGAAGATTTGCCGCGATCAGCGTGGCAGCCACCGCGGTACTCGCCGCCGGCCTCGTCTCCGCCCTCCCCGCCGCGGCCGCTCCCGAAGGCCGTATCCAGTACGAAGGCGCCGCCAACGCCGTCGCCGACAGCTACATCGTGACGCTGAAGGCCGACACCCGGGCGGGCTCCGCCCAGGGCAAGGCGCTCGCCCAGGAGTACGGCGCCGACATCGAGCGCACGTACACCAAGGCCCTGAACGGCTATGCGATCGAGGCCTCCGAGACCGAGGCGAAACATCTCGCCGCAGACCCGGCCGTCGCCTCCGTCGTCCAGAACCGCACCTTCAGCATCGAGGCGACCCAGCCCAACCCGCCCTCCTGGGGCCTGGACCGCCTCGACCAGAAGACGCTCCCGCTGAACAGCAGCTACACCTACCCGGATTCGGCCGGGACCGGAGTGACGGCGTACGTCATCGACACCGGCGTCCGCATCAGCCACAGCGACTTCGGCGGTCGCGCCGCCAACGGCTACGACGCCATAGACAACGACAACGTCGCCCAGGACGGCCACGGCCACGGCACCCACGTCGCCGGCACGGTCGCGGGCAACGCGTACGGCGTCGCCAAGAAGGCCAAGATCGTCGCTGTCCGCGTCCTGAACAACTCCGGCCAGGGCACCACCGCCCAGGTCGTCGCCGGCATCGACTGGGTCGCCCAGAACGCGGTCAAGCCGGCCGTCGCCAACATGTCCCTCGGCGGCGGCGCGGACACCGCCCTGGACACCGCCGTACGCAATGCCGTCGCCTCCGGCGTCACCTTCGCCGTCGCGGCAGGCAACGAGTCCGTCAACGCCTCCACCAGGTCCCCCGCGCGCGTGACGGAAGCCATCACGGTCGGCGCCACGACCTCGTCCGACGCCAAGGCGAGCTACTCCAACTTCGGCACGGTCCTGGACCTGTTCGCCCCGGGCTCGTCCATCACCTCCGCCTGGAACACCGGCGACTCGGCCACCAACACCATCTCCGGTACGTCGATGGCGGCCCCGCACGTCGCCGGAGCGGCGGCGCTCCACCTGGCCGACAACCCCACGGCCACGCCCGCCCAGGTGTCCGCGGCCCTGGTGAACGCCTCCTCGACCGGAGTCGTCACCAGCCCCGGCACGGGCTCGCCCAACCGCCTCCTCAACGTCGGCGGCGGTACGACGACTCCTCCGGGCCCGCGCTTCGACAACACCGGCGACTACACGATCAGCGACAACTCCACCGTCGAATCCCCGCTGACCGTCTCCGGCGTCACCGGCAACGCGCCGGCCGCCCTCGCCGTCGAGGTGCACATCGTCCACACGTACATCGGCGACCTCCAGGTCCAGCTGATCGCCCCCGACGGCACGGCGTACACCCTCAAGGCGTACGGCACCGGCGGCAGTGCGGACAACATCGACACCACGTACTCCGTGAACGCCTCCTCGGAGGTCGCGAACGGCTCGTGGAAGCTGCGGGTCAGCGACAACGCGGCGATCGACACCGGGCGGATCGACGCCTGGGCCCTGCAGTTCTGATCGACCACCTGTGAAGCAGCAGGCGGCGGTGCGGTGTGCGGACGGCGTGCTTACCATGCGCGCAGCATCAGTCCCGCATCGCGCCGCCGCCTGAACCAGGAGCACGGTACCCGTGTCCATACCTCCGCCCCCCGGGCCCCACCAGCCGCAGGAGCCCTACGGGCCGTACTCGCAGGCGCCGCAGTATCAGCAGGGCCCGTACTACGGGACGCCGTACCAGCCCTGGGGGCAGGGCTACCAGCCGTTCAACCGCCCGGCGCCGGTCAACGGTGTCGCCATCGGCTCGCTGGTCACCGGGCTGCTCTGCTTCATGCCGGGCGTGGGGCTGGTCCTCGGGCTGATCGCGCTGAGCCAGATCAAACGGCGCGGCGAGCGCGGGAAGGGCATGGCGGTCGCCGGGTCGGTGCTGTCCTCGGTCGGACTGGCGCTGTGGGCGCTGTCGTTGGCGACCGGGGCCGCGTCCGCGTTCTGGGAGGGCTTCAAGGAGGGCGCGCGCGACGACTCGAGCCTCTCGCTGGCGAAGGGTGACTGCTTCAACTCACCCGGCGGTCTCGAGGGCTTCACCTACGACGTCGACTCCGTGCCCTGCGCCGGCCGGCACGACGGTGAGGTGTTCGCGGCCGTGCAGATGCCCGGCGGCTCCTATCCGGGCGACGACAAGGTTTCTCAGGTCGCGGACGACAAGTGCTATGCCCTCCAGGACAGTTACGCGATGGACGCCTGGGCCCTGCCCGACACCGTCGACGTCTACTACCTCACCCCGACCAGGGAGAGCTGGCGGCTCGGCGACCACGAGATCACCTGCGTGTTCGGCCACACCGACGGCACGACCAGCCTGACGGGCTCGCTGCGCAACGACGCGACGACACTCGACGACGACCAGATCACGTATCTGAAGGCGGCGCACGTCCTCAACACCGCCATGGACGCCGCTCCCGCCGAGGAGTACGTCGAGGACGACCTGCCGGGCCACAAGAAGTGGGCGGAACGCGTCGCGGACGCGCTGACGAAGCAGGCCGGGATGCTCCGCGACCACCCGTGGCCCGCCGACGCCAAGACGCCGGTCGGGGAGCTCGTCAAGGACCTGGAGGCCGCCAGAAAGGAGTGGGCCGCAGCCGCCGAGGCCGCCGACGTGGACACCTTCTACGAGCACTACGACAAGGGCTACGCACTCACCGCCCCGGAGCAGTCGGTCACCGCGCGCGAGGCTCTGGGGCTGGCCACCACCGTGCCGTCGTACGACTACGACGACGGCGACTCGGACGGCGGGGGAGGAGACGCCGGGATCGAGGTGTGATCGCGGCCATAGCGGGGAGAAAGTGCCTGCGTAAAGCCCTCCCGACGGCTACGTCATCACATCGAGTGATTCTCTGGCCTTCGCTTGCACCGGACAACCCACGGTTGCCACGCTGTTGCTGTCTGTACAACCTGATGGGAGCGGCCAGTGACATTCGGTGAGCAGCCGGCGTACCTGCGTGTCGCGGGTGATCTCCGCAAGAAGATCGTCGACGGCTCACTGCCCCCGCACACCCGTCTCCCGTCACAGGCCAGGATCCGCGAGGAGTACGGCGTCTCGGACACCGTCGCCCTGGAGGCGCGCAAGGTGCTGATGGCCGAGGGCCTGGTCGAGGGCCGCTCCGGCTCCGGGACGTATGTGCGCGAGCGGCCCGTGCCCCGCCGTATCTCCCGCTCCGGATTCCGGCCCGCCGGAGGTGCCACCCCGTTCCGGCAGGAGCAGGCCGACGGCGAGGCGCGCGGCACCTGGGAGTCCAGCAGCCGGCAGGCCGAGGCGAGCCGTGGCGTCGCTGAGCGGCTCGCCATCCAGCCCGGGGACCGCGTGATGTGCACCAAGTACGTCTTCCGGGAAGCCGGCGAGGCGATGATGCTCTCCACCTCCTGGGAGCCGCTGGCCGTCACCGGCCGCACCCCCGTGATGCTGCCCGAGGAAGGCCCCCTCGGCGGCATGGGCGTCGTCGAGCGCATGGCCGCCATCGACGTGATCGTGGACAACGTGACGGAGGAGGTCGGCGCGCGTCCGGGTCTCGCCGAGGAGTTGCTAGCTCTCGGCGGCGTCCCCGGCCATGTCGTCCTGGTCGTCTCGCGCACGTACTACGCCTCGGGCCGCCCCGTGGAGACGGCCGACGTGGTCGTCCCGGCCGACCGCTACCGGGTCGCCTATCACCTTCCTGTGAAGTAGCGCACGCCGTCACGGCAGTTGGACCGGCCCCGCCCAACGGGCGCCGGTCCACCCGGCGTTGGAATCCGGTCGTTCTCGCAGGTCGCCCCGGCAGGTGTGGCAGGTCGCTGACCGGATGCGCGAACACGTCCGCACGGCGCACTCGTCGTCGTGCGCCCCCTGCGTCTTGGCTGGTTGCGTACCTCTTTGTGAAAAGCCGTATTCGCTGCGTAAAGGTTAGGCGTAGGCTCAGGCATATGCGGATTGCGGTTTCCTTAGCGGGCGGGGCACGGCACAGGCCGCGGGCAGGACTCGTGCGGTCGTGGGCGGGAAGGGGCGGTGGGGCGGAATGAACGACAGCACGATCACTCTTCCCTGGCTCGTCATACGGCAGGACGACAACGGCAATCGCTACCGCGTGGGCCGGTACGCGACCCGGGCCGAGGCCCAGAAGATCGCCGACAGCCTCGACACCCGCGGACACAAGCAGCTCTACTGGGTCGAGCGCATCGGGCAGAACGGATCGGCCGCGACCGACTGACCAGGCACCTCCCGTAGGCTCCCGCACATGACGGAACCGATCGTGGTCGTCGGGGCGGCACTCCTCGACGCCGGCCGCCTACTGGCCGCCCGCCGAAGCGCACCCCCCGAACTGGCCGGCCGCTGGGAACTGCCGGGCGGCAAGGTGGAGCCGGGCGAGACCCCGGAAGCGGCCCTGGTCCGGGAGTTGCGCGAGGAACTGGGCGCCGAGACGGAGACGGTCGACCGGGTGCCGGGCCAGTGGCCCCTAAAACCCCCGTACGTCCTCCAGGTCTGGACAGTCCGCCTACTGCCGGGCTCCCCCGACCCCAAGCCCCTCCAGGACCACGACGAACTGCGCTGGCTCACTCCGGCGGAACTGTGGAACGTACCGTGGCTGGACCAGGACGTACCGGCGGTGCAGGAAATCAAGGCCCGACTGCACTGACCCAAGGGGCGCGGGGAACTGCGCGACCAGCCCCCACAACCTCGCACCCGCACGACAACGCATCACCCCCGAGCTATTAGGCGCACCCAGCTAAACCCACCCCGCACGCGGTAACGCAGCCGGGATATCGGGTATGTGCCCATTAACCCCATGAAACCGGACACACGTGGGCTCGCAGGCCTGGGAAGTGATCGGCGTGATCGACACCGATGGCGACTGCGCCGAGTGGACCTTTCCCGCGGACCCCGGCGCCGTACGCGCCGCCCGCGCCGCGGTCCGCGCCAGGCTGCACGCGTGGGACCTGGAGAGCGTCGCCGACATCACCGCCCTGCTGGTCAGCGAGCTGGTCACCAACTCCCTGCGGCATGCCACCGGCCCCATCGGCGTACGCCTGATCCGCCGCGCGGATGGGCGGGACGTCCTGCTGGTCGAGGTCTCCGACCCGCTCCCGGACCCGCCGCGCGAGCGTGAGGCCCGGCCCGAGGACGAGAGCGGGCGCGGGCTCCAGCTCGTCGCCCACTCCTCGCGCCGCTGGGGAACCCGGCCCGGCGAGGCGGGCAAGACGGTGTGGTTCGAACTGGCGGTACCGGGCTGACGGGGTGTACAGCCGCGGACGCACTGTCCGGTGACTGGTTCAGGCCAGTGGCGGTTGTCCCGTCGCGTGATTCGACGACGTGTCCGCTGGTTAGAAGACTGGAAGTGTTGTCGCAGTCCGGACCGAAAACCGTCGGGACCGTGCTGTGATCGTGAACACCGTGTCAGGTGGCGCCGTAGTGCTGGATACTGCGGGCAGCCGCCCCCGGTGACCGGTGCCGGGCGCGGTGAGCTGGAGGGGACGGTTCGCGTGAGCGAGATACCAGCGAAGGCCACGGAGTCCAAGGACCCGTCGGGCGGCGCGAGGACGGGGGCCGCGGCTGCCGCCGCGGCCGACGCGACGAGAGCCTCCGGCGCCGGGCGGCCCGACGGCGACAGGTCTTTCGGTGCCGTGCCGTCCGACGACACACCCCCCGGTGACGCCATGTGGCAGAGCAGCCCGCCCGGCTCCATCTACGACTACATCAAGGTCGCGTCCTTCTCCATCGGTGCCGACGGCCTCGTCGACCAGTGGAGCCTGCGCGCCGAGCAGCTCTTCGGCATCCCCGCCGAGCGGGCCCTCGGCATGGACCCCATCGAGGCGTTCGTCGACCCCGACCTGCGTGAGCAGGGCCAGCGGAAGATGACCGAGATCCTCGACGGCCGGGAGTGGACCGGCGTGATCCCCTTCCGGAAGCCGGACACGGCCGACGGAGCGGGCGGCGAGGCCCTGGCCGAGGTCTATGTCATGCCGACGCGCACCGAGGACGGTGAGAAGGCCGCGGTCTGCATCGTCGTGGACGTCCGCACTCTGCGCCGGATCGAGACCGACCTCGCCGCCTCGCAGTCGATTTTCGGTCAATCTCCGTTCGGCTTTCTGCTCATCGACCCCGACCTGCGGGTTCGCCGCGCCAACCAGCGGTTCGCCTCCACCTTCGGTGGCACCCCGGACGACCACCGCGGCCGTGGCGTCCACGACTATCTGACCCGGCCGGAGGCCGAACGGGTCACCGCGGTGCTGCGCCGAGTCCTGGAGACCGGCGAGACCATCACGGACATGCATGTCACGGGCTTTCTGCCGGGCTCCGACGAGCGCCGCCACTGGTCCATCAACCTCTATCGCGTGCACAGCGGCACCGGCCGTCCCATCGGCATCGCCTGGCTCGGAACCGACATCACCGCCCGTCGCGCCGCCGCCCGCGAGGCCGCCGCGGCCCGGCGCAATCTCGCCCTTCTCAATGAAGCGGGCGCCCGGATCGGCAACTCCCTCGACCTGGAGACCACGGCCCGCGAACTCCTCGACGTCGTCGTCCCCGGCTTCTGCGACCTGGCGACCGTCGACCTCTACCAGGGCCTGCTGGCCGGCGACGAGACCCCGCCCGGGCTCGCCGACGGCAGCGCGGCGCTGCGCCGGGTCGCCTACGCCAGCGCCGTCTCCGACGCGCCGTTTCTCAGCGGCGGCACACAGGTCGCCGTCGGGGCCGTCCACCACTACCCCTTCAACTCCCCTTGTGCGGACGCCCTGCGCACCGCCAAGCCGCGGCGCGTCCCGCCCGAGGAGGGCGGCCTCGTCCAGTCCACGCTCGCCGTCCCGATGGTCGCCCACGACACCGTCGTAGGACTCGCGCAGTTCTCCCGTACGAAGGGCAGCGAGCCGTTCGGCGACCGGGACCGGGAGCTGGCGGTGGAGCTGGCGGCGCGGGCGGCGGTCTGCATCGACAACGCGCGGCTGTACCGCCGCGAGCACGAACGGGCCCTGATACTGCAGCGGTCCCTGCTCCCGCCGGGCGACCCGGTGGCGTCCGGCCTCGACATCGCCTGCCGCTATCTGCCCGGCAACTCCTCGGCCGACCGGCCCAGCGAGGTGGGCGGAGACTGGTTCGACGTCATCGAACTACCGGGGCACCGTACGGCGTTGGTGGTCGGGGACGTGATGGGACGCGGACTCAGGGCGGCCGTGGCGATGGGCGAACTCCGCTCAGCCGTCCGCACCTTGGCCCTGCTGGACCTCGAACCGGCGGAGGTCCTCTCCGCGTTGGACGAGATCGCGCGGGGCCTGGGAGCACCGGGCGGCGTCCAGCAGGCGACCCGCGCGGCACGCCGGCCCCGCGAGGCGGACCTGTCCGAGGTGTATCTGGCGACGTGCGTGTACGCGGTCTACGACTCCGTGACGCGCCGCTGCACGTTCGCGAACGCGGGCCATCTGCCGCCCGTCCTGGTCGAGCCCGGCGAGGACGCGCTGATGCTGGACGTCCCGCCGGGCATGCCGCTGGGCGTCGGCGGGGAGCCCTTCGAGGAGGTGGAGGTCGAACTACCCGAAGGTGCGCTGTTGGCGCTCTACACGGATGGACTGGTCGAATCCCGCGATCATCCCCTCGACGAGGGCCTGCAAGCCTTCGTAGGCGCGCTGACGGACCCCTCCGATCCCCTGGAGGACGTCTGCGACCACGTCCTCAACACCCTCGACACCCACCACGGTGAGGACGACATCGCGTTGTTGATGGCCCGGGTCCAGGGGCTGCCGGCCGATTCCGTCGGCGACTGGACGCTCCCCCGCGAGCCCCGCAGCGTCGGCCGCGCCCGCGAGTACGCGCGCGGGCAGCTGCTGAGCTGGAACCTGGAGCCGCTGGTCGACACGGCCGAGCTGCTGGTGAGCGAACTGGTCACCAACGCGCTGCGCTACGGCGAAGGCGAGATCAGGCTACGGCTCCTCCTGGACCGCACGCTCGTCTGCGAGGTCTGGGACTCCGGCCTGGTCCAGCCCCGCCGCCGCCGCGCCCGCGACACGGACGAGGGCGGCCGTGGCCTCCAGCTCGTAGGCCTCCTCTCGGCCGCCTGGGGCTCGCGGCGCACCCCGCGCGGCAAGACGGTCTGGTTCGAACTCCCGCTGCCGGACGGCGAAACGGGGCTGGCGGATCCGGCGGAGGCGTTGCTGAGCCTGTTCTGAGGGGTCGGCGGGGCGCCGGTCTAGCCGGCTGTGCCGCCTCGGCGGGCCCGGGTGCGAGGTCCGCCGAAGCTCGCGGGCGGGCCGCCGTCCGGGGCGCCGCCCAGCAGAATCCCGCCGAGGACGGCCCCGCCGACGCCCATTTCCTGTTCTGCGGCTCCGGCGATCGGGGTGCCGTGCACACGGACGTCCTGTTCGGCGAGTGCGTGGGCGTGCCGGGCGAGGGTGTCGGCGGTGACGCGATCGCCGGTCACCGTGCGTTTGGCCGCCGGCATCCGCCCCACGCCAGGCGCACGCCGCTGGTCCACGCCGGCCCGCGCCAGCAGCCCGGCCGCAACACGCTCCTCCGGCCCCGCCGCGAGCAACCGCTCCGCCTCCGCCAGCCGCGTCCGGGCCTCACCGCCCACCGCACCCCGGTGCGTCACCACAAACCCGTCCGCCAGTCCGACCGCGTCCCGCGCGGCGAGCAGTGCGGCCGCCGGCAACACCCCCACCCGCCCCGACTCCACCGCCACGACCGCCCGTACGATCCGCCGCAGAGCATCGAGCGGATCGTACGACCCACCGATCACCTCTTCCCGTACGCCGGCCAGCACCCCATCAGCATGCCGAATCCGCGCCCGCAACTCCCCGACAGTCATCCCCGAAAGCCCGCCCGCCGGATCAACGGAAACCCCCGAAATCGCCCCCGGCACACCAACACCACGACCACCCGGCGTGCCCGGCCCGCGTTCCGCCGCCCCGCCCGCCCCACGATCGGACAGCGAGCCTGACCCGCCCGCCTCACCCCGCGGTGCCATGTCTGCGTGGCCGTGGGTCGGCGAGTCCGGGCTGCCCG
>NZ_JBQQBS010000093.1:0-24237 GCF_052245395.1 Streptomyces sp. 4N124 | reverse complement strand
TAAGGCTCCCAGTAGACGACTGGGTTGATAGGCCGGATCTGGAAGCCCTGTAAGGGGTGGAGGTGACCGGTACTAATAGGCCGAGGGCTTGTCCTCAGTTGCTCGCGTCCACTGTGTTAGTTCTGAGACAACGAACAGTTGTCGGCTTTGAGCTTGAACATCTAACTGAAGAGTGTGCTTGTTCGCTCGAAACCAATAGGGTTTCGGTGGTCATAGCGTGAGGGAAACGCCCGGTTACATTTCGAACCCGGAAGCTAAGCCTTACAGCGCCGATGGTACTGCAGGGGGGACCCTGTGGGAGAGTAGGACACCGCCGAACAATCTTTGGAGGACCCCTGGTCCCAGCGTTCAGCTGGGGCCAGGGGTCCTTTTGTTTTTACTGGAGCGCGCCGGGTGTCCCGAGTTGCGCGAGAATGACTGCGGTACCGAAGACAGGAGTCACCCATGTCCACCAACTCTCCCGAAGATCGACCGGAGCGCGACCAGCGGCGACGGGACAGTGGTGACCGTGGTGATCGCGGCGGGTACCGCGGTGGTCCGCGGCGCGGCAACGACCGCGCAGGTAGTGACCGAGGTGGGAACGAACGTGGCGGATACGGTCGTGGCAACGACCGCCGTGATGACCGTCGGGGCGACGACCGTGGCGATCGCGGTGGCTTCCGACGCGACGACCGGGACCGTGACCGGGATCGGGACCGAGGTAGCTCCGGCGGTCGCGACGACCGTTCCGGTACTCCGCGTCGCGACGACCGAGGTGGGCGGCCCGGGGGCTTCCGCCGGGACGGAGACCGTCCTCCGTTCCGGCGCGACGACCGTGGGGATCGCGCCGACCGCGGTGACCGCGGTGGAGACCGCCCTCCGTTCCGTCGCGATGACCGCGGTGACCGGGGCGGGGACCGCCCTCCGTTCCGTCGCGATGACCGCGGTGACCGGGGCGGGGACCGTCCCCCGTTCCGCCGTGACGACCGCGGTGGAGACCGTCCCCCGTTCCGTCGCGATGATCGCGGCGACCGGGGTGGGTTCCGGCGGGACGACCGTGGTGACCGTCCGGAGCGTGGTGGATTCCGCCGGGACGACAGCGGTGGACGGCCCGGAGGTTTCCGCGGCCGGGACGATCGGCGTGACGACCGTCGTGACGAGCGCAGGGACGACCGCCGCGAGGGCGACCGTTCCGGGTTCCGTCGCGATGACAACCGTGGCTACGGCCGGCGCGACGACCGTGGTCATGCCCGCCGGGATGACGATCGCGGCCAGGGGCGCCGGGATGACGACCGTGGTTACGCCCGTCGGGACGACGACCGCGGCCAGGGCCGCCGGGACGACGACCGCGGCTATGGCCGGCGCGACGACCGCAGGGACGACCGCCGAGGTGTCGACGACCGTGGACCCCGTGGTGGCTTCCGCAGGGATGACAGTCGGCGGGATGATAGTCGCGGGGACAGCCGAGGTGAGCGCGGTGGGTTCCGTGGGCGTGATGGGCGGGACGGGCGCGACGACCGTAGCCGTGGGCCCCGGCGGGACGACCGCGGTGGGCGGCCCGGGGGATTCCGTGGCCGGGATGATCGGCGGGACGACCGCAGGGGGGACGACCGCCGTGGCGGTGGGCGTTTCCGTGATGAGCGTGAGCGGGACCGGGAGCCCATCAAGCGGCTGCCGATTCCGGAGGACGTCACTGGCGAGGAGATCGACAAGGACGTACGGCAGGAGCTGCAGAGTCTGCCGAAGGGGCTTGCCGAGGACGTCGCCAAGAACCTGGTGATGGTCGCCCGGCTCATCGACGAGGACCCGGAGGGCGCGTACGGCTACTCCAAGGTGGCCCTGCGGCTGGCGTCGCGCGTCGCCGCCGTACGCGAGGCTGCTGGGTTCGCGGCGTACGCGAACCAGAAGTACAGCGAGGCGCTCGCCGAGTTCCGGGCCGCACGGCGGATGACCGGGAACGTGGACCTGTGGCCCGTCATGGCCGACTGCGAGCGGGGGCTCGGGCGGCCGGAGAAGGCGCTGGACATGGCCGGGGCGCCCGAGGTGAACAAGCTCGACAAGGCAGGTCAGGTCGAGATGCGGCTTGTCGCGGCGGGTGCCCGGCGTGACATGGATCAGCTCGACGCGGCCATCGTGACGCTGCAGAGCCCGGAGTTGGCCGCCGGTTCCGTACAGCCGTGGACCGCGCGGCTGCGGTACGCGTATGCCGACGCGCTGCTGGCCGCCGGCCGGGAGGCCGAGGCGCGGGAGTGGTTCGCGAAGGCGGTCGAGGCCGACAAGGACGGCAGCACGGACGCCTCCGACCGGCTTGCCGAGCTGGACGGTGTCGAGTTCGTCGATGCGCTGGACGAGAACGAGGGCGACGAGACGACGCCGCAGCCATCCTCTGAGGATGGCGAGGAGGACTAGGCGGAGACAGGGGCGGGATCCTGAGTTCAGGGTCCCGCCCCTTCGTCGTTCAGAGGTCCAGCGCGCGTAGCACCAGGCCCGACGCCGGTTTCGGGCCGAACGACGTCGACTTGCGGGGCATCGTGACGCCCTGGCGGGCCAGGTCGCGTACGACCTCCTCACGGACCGGGTGCATCAGGACGGCCGTACCGCCGTCGCGTTCGGCCTTGCGGACCGTGGCCGCGGTGTCGTGGATGTAGGCGATGTGGGCGGGGGAGTCCTCGGGGATGTGCCAGACGTGGTCGAGGAGTGTGGCGTGCAGGACGGTTGCGTCCAGGGTGCGCCAGGCTGCGGGGCGATCCGTCGGGACGGTGCGGGCCAGGAGGGCCGGGTCCGGTTCGTCCACGAGGTGGAATGTGCCGTCGCCGGCCAGCAGGAAGGCGTTGCCGGCGGCGGCCGCGTCGGCGAGGGCGTCCAGGGCCTCGGGGAGGGGCACTTCCAGGCGGCGTACGCGGAACAGGCCGTCGAGGGGCTTGAGTGCTTCCGCGACCGGCAGGCCGTGCAGGAGGCGGTGGATGGCGCGGACGCGGAGCGGGTAGCGGGCCGTGTCGACGAGGAGGACGAGGCCGTGGTCCCAGGGGCTGGGGGAGGGGTGCTCCGCGCGTAGACGCCGGTACGTCGCCCAGCGGTGGTGGCCGTCGGCGATCAGGGCCTGGTGCCGGGCGAGGTCGGCCTGGATGCGGGCCTGTTCATCGGGGTCGGTGATCGACCACAGGCGGTGGCTGAAGCCGTCCTCGGTGGTGGTGGAGAGGAGTGGGGGCTGCTCCGCCGTACGTTCGATGCTTGCGGTGGTGTCGGTTGCCGAGCCGTTGCCGCGGTACGTCAGGAGCAGGGGTTCGAGGTTCGCGGATGTGGCGCGCATGAGGTCGGCTCGGTCGGCCACGATGTGCGGCATGACGTCCTCGTGCGGCAGGACCAGGCCTTCCGCGGGATCCGAGACGCGCAGGGCGCCGATCACGCCGCGTTGCAGCATGCCGTCGCCGTCGCGCTGTTCGTAGACGTACAGGCCGGGCCGAGGGTCGGCCGCCAGGACCCCTTCGGAGAGCCAGCGTCGCAGGGTCTTGGCCGCCTGTTCGTTGCGGGCGGCGGCGGTGGGAGCTTGGGGGAGAATCAGGCGGACGATGTTGTACGGGTCGGCCGACTCGAGATGGAGCACGCCGTCGGGGCGGACCACGACGTCGTACGGCGGTGAGGTCACGGCGGCCAGACTGCCGACCCGGTCGGGGTCGTAGCGGAGCCCTCGGAACGGGGTGAGTTCGAGGCCCCGGCGCGCCGTTGCTTCCGAGTGACCTGCTGAGTTCATCCCGGCATCGTACGTGTGTCGGTGGCATGCGCGATGATCGGGGGAAAGCCGTCGAACGAGGAGCGATGCGGAATGAGCCAGAGCGTCAGGACGAGGCCGGAGGGCAGTGGCCAGGCCCTGAGCGAGGCGCACGACACGGCGCTGCTCGACCTGGACGGAGTGGTGTACGCGGGTGGGAACGCGATTGCGTACGCCGTCGAATCGCTCGCCGCCGCTCGTTCGGGAGGCATGCACCTGGCGTATGTCACGAACAACGCCCTGCGCACCCCTGACGTCGTATCCGCGCATCTGACCGCGCTGGGCATACCGACGGCGGCGTCCGACGTCATCACCTCGGCGCAGGCGGTCGCCCGGCTGATCGCCGAGCAGGTGCCGCAGGGCTCCCGGGTGCTGGTGATCGGCGGGGAGGGGCTGCGGGTCGCGTTGCGTGAGCGGGGGCTTGAGCCCGTGGAGTCGGCGGACGACGATCCGGCGGCGGTCGTGCAGGGGTACGGCGGGCCCGAACTGCCGTGGGGCCGCTTCGCGGAGGCGTGCTACGCCATCGCGCGCGGGGTGCCCTGGTTCGCGTCCAACACCGACCTGACGATTCCCAGTGCTCGTGGGATCGCGCCGGGCAACGGCGCGGCGGTGCAGGTCGTCCGGATCGCGACGGGTGCCGAGCCGCAGGTGGCCGGCAAGCCGCTGCCTCCGATGCACCGGGAGACGGTTCTGCGGACCGGGGCCGAGCGGCCGCTGGTGGTGGGGGATCGCCTGGACACGGACATCGAGGGTGCGTTCAACGGAGGCGTGGACTCGCTGCTGGTGCTGACCGGCGTGACCGACGGACCTCAGCTGCTCGCCGCTCCGCCGCAGCACCGGCCGACGTATGTCGACGCCGATCTGCGCGGCATGCTCACCGGTCAGCCGGAGGTCACGCCGGAGGGTGACGGGTTCCGGTGCGGTGGCTGGAGGGCGAGGGCCGGCGCCGAGAGGCTGGAACTCGACGGTGACGGCGAGGCGTTGGACGGCCTGCGGGCCCTGTGCGCGGCGGCCTGGACGTCGGCAGGGGAGGGGGTGTGCGAGCTGGACGGGGGGAAGGCGCTGGCGCGGCTGGGGTTGTGAGCGCTCGCGGTCACTCACCGGCAGGGGATCCGCGTACGGCAACGGAGCGGGATCGTGGCCGAATAGGAGGGTAGGCTAACCTAACTGCGTGTTGGTCGACAGTCCTCCTGAACAGCGCGCGGAGACCGCCCCCGCGCCCCCGAAACGCCGGGCGATACGTGCCTTTGGGCTGCTTGTCTCCGTGGCGATCCTGTTGCTCGTCGCGCTGGCGAGCATCGCGATCGGTGCGAAAGAGCTGTCCGTGGACCAGGTGTGGCACGGATTGTTCGAGGACTCGGGGACGTACGGCGATGTCGTCGTCGCGGAACGCCTCTCGCGGACCGTGCTGGGACTGCTCGCCGGTGCCGCGCTGGGCCTGGCGGGCGCCGTGCTCCAGGCGCTCACCCGCAATCCGCTGGCCGACCCGGGGCTGCTCGGCATCAACGCGGGCGCCTCGGCCGCGGTCGTCACCGCCATCACCTACTTCGGCGTCACCAGCCTGACCGGCTATGTGTGGTTCGCGTTCTTCGGGGCGGCGGCGGTCGGGGCGCTGGTCTGGTTCCTCGGCGGCAGCCGGGGTGCCACGCCGGTGCGGCTCGCGCTCGCCGGCACCGCTATCAGCGCCGCGCTCTACGGCTATCTCCAGGCCGTGATGATCATGGACGAGGCCGCGCTGGGCAAGATGCGCTTCTGGACGGTCGGTTCGCTGAGTTCGGCGACCAACGACATCATCCTGAGGGTGCTGCCCTTCCTCGCCGTCGGCATGCTGCTCGCTTTCGCGCTCGCCCGGCCGCTCAACGCCATGGCCATGGGCGACGACACCGCCAAGTCCCTGGGCGCCAACCTCAACCGCACACGGGCGCTGTCCATGCTCGCCGCCACCGTGCTGTGCGGGGCCGCGACCGCCGCCTGCGGGCCGATCGTCTTCGTCGGGCTGATGGTGCCGCACGTCGTACGGTCCTTCACCGGCCCCGATCTGCGCTGGATCCTGCCGTACGCGGCCGTCCTGTCGCCGGTGCTGCTGCTGGGGGCCGATGTGATCGGCAGGATCGTGACCCGGCCCGCGGAGCTGCAGGTCGGCATCGTGACCGCGATCCTCGGTGGGCCGGTCTTCATCTTTCTGGTACGACGGCGGAGGACGGCCCAGCTGTGAAGACGACCGTGAAGCCGACTGTGAAGGCGACCAACCGTGCCATCAGGACGCCCGGCGGGCTCTCCGTCCGGCTGGACGTCCGTGCCTTCACCGTCGTAGCCCTGCTGCTGCTCGCCGCACTCGCCGCGAGCGTCCTGCTGATCGGCACCGGCGACTTCCCCATCTCGGTCGGCGATGTGCTCAAGACGCTGGTGGGCAACGGCAATGCGGGGCAGGAGTTCATCGTCAACGATCTGCGACTGCCACGGGTGCTGGTCGGGCTCCTGGTGGGTGGATCGCTGGGGCTGGGTGGTGCGCTGTTCCAGGCCATCTCGCGCAATCCGCTGGGCAGTCCGGACATCCTCGGCCTCGGGCAGGGTGCGACGGCGGGTGCGCTCGTGGTGATCGTGCTGATGTCGGGGAGCGCGGCCCAGGTCACCGTCGGGGCGCTGGTGGGCGGTCTGGTGACCGGTATGGCCATCTATCTGCTCGCCTGGAAGCGGGGCGTGCACGGGTATCGACTGGTGCTGGTCGGTATCGGTGTGTCCGCGATCGTGACGGCGGTCAACGGCTATCTGCTCACCAAGGCCGACCTGGTCGACGCGGCTCGTGCGGTCGTCTGGATGACCGGGTCCCTCAACGGCCGTGACTGGCAACAGGTCTGGCCGCTGCTCTGGCTGTGCGCCGTGCTCGTACCGCTGATCCTCGCCAACGCGCGCGCTCTGCGGATGATGGAGATGGGCGACGACGTGTCGAACGCCCTCGGGGTGCGCGTCGAACGCGTCCGGATGCTGCTGATGGTGGCCGCCGTACTGCTCACCGCCGCCGCGACCGCCGCCGCCGGTCCCGTCAGCTTCGTCGCACTCACCGCACCCCAGCTCGCCCGGCGTCTGACCCGCTCACCCGGGCCCAACCTGCTGCCGTCCCTGTGCATGGGCGCCGCGCTGCTGGTCATCGCCGACTGGGCCTCACAGCGGGCGTTCGGCGCCGACCAGCTGCCCGTGGGTGTGATCACAGGCGTGGTCGGCGGCGTCTATCTGCTGTGGCTGCTGGTCACCGAGCGCAAGGCGGGGCGGATATGAGGGCCCTGAGGAAAACGGCGGACCTGAGCGCTGCGAAGACGACGCGTGGCACTGCGAACGAGAACACCAAGAGGAGCACCGTGAACCGCCTGTCCGCCGAGGACGTCACCCTCGCCTACGACCAGCGCGTCATCGCCGAGCAACTGTCGGTGGAGATACCCGACAACTCCTTCACGGTGATCGTCGGCCCGAACGCGTGCGGCAAGTCCACGCTGCTGCGGGCGCTGTCACGGATGCTGAAGCCCAGCCAGGGCCGGGTGCTGCTCGACGGCTCGGTCATCCAGTCGATGCCCGCGAAGAAGGTCGCGCGGACGCTGGGCCTGCTGCCGCAGTCGTCGATCGCGCCCGACGGGATCACGGTCGCCGACCTGGTGGGCCGCGGCCGGTACCCGCACCAGGGGATCCTGCGCCAGTGGTCGACCGAGGACGAGCGGGTCGTACAGGAGTCGATGCGGCAGACCGGCGTCGCCGAGCTGGCCGATCGCTATGTCGACGAATTGTCCGGCGGTCAGCGGCAGCGCGTGTGGATCGCGATGGCGCTGGCGCAGCAGACGCCGTTGCTGCTGCTGGACGAGCCGACGACGTATCTCGACATCCAGCACCAGATCGACGTGCTCGATCTCTGTGCGGAGCTGCATGAGGAGCAGGGGCGCACGCTGGTCGCCGTGCTCCACGACCTCAACCATGCCGCCCGGTACGCCACCCACCTCATCGCCCTGAAGGGCGGGGCGATCATCGCCGAGGGCGCTCCGAACGACATCGTCACCGCGGAGCTGGTCGAGGAGGTCTTCGGGCTGCGCTGCCAGGTCATCGACGACCCGGAGACGGGGACGCCGCTGGTGGTGCCGGCCGCGCGGAAGGCGCGGACCGACGACAGGAAGGTCGCCGCTACAGAAGCTTCCTGAGGACGAGCAGGTCGCGCAGGCTCGCGTGCAGCTTCACGCGGCCCGAGCCCCAGGCCTTCGCGAAGTTCAGCTCGCCGTCGACCAGTGCCACCAGGTCGTCGCCGGCCAGGCTGAATCTGACCTGGGCCTTCTCCTGGGGTGGGCCCTGGAGCGTCTCGTGGACCTCGATCCGGCCGCCCGTCATGCGTCCCGCGAAGGTGACGTCCAGGTCGGTGATGTGGCAGCTCACCGAGCGTTCCAGGGCGGCGGCCGTGCGGGCGTCCCCCTCGGCGTCCTGCATGTTGTCCGAGAGCTTTTCGAGTGCGGCGCGGCACTCCTCAGTCGTGGCCATCGAGATCGACGGTACCCCAGCGGTTCGGGGTAGCGTCTGGGCATGAGCGACTCACTGCCGGGGACCGAGATCCCGGAGGAGGAGACGGCGCCGGTCGAGCCCGAGTACGACCCCGCCGGCCCCGCCCCGCTGAACGTCCCGCGCACCCCCACCGACAACGCCGACGTCGACGCCCAGCTGGAGCGGCTCGGCGACGCCGACCACCTCGCCACGGACGGACACATGGAGGTGTACGAGGATGTACACCGGGGGCTGCGCGACGCGCTCACCGCGCTCGACGCCCGCCCGGGGCCTCCGGCGCCCCCGACGTCGTACGGACATAGGAGCTGAACCGAACGTGGCAGGAGTCGCACGCCGCCGTCTCGATGCGGAGCTGGTCCACCGGAAGCTCGCGCGCTCGCGTGAGCATGCCAGCCAGCTGATCGCTGCCCGGCGGGTCACCGTCGGCAAGATCGTGGCGACCAAGCCGGCCACGCAGGTGGAGACGGCGGCGGCGATCGTGGTCCTGGCCGACGACAGCGACCCGGGCTATGTCTCCCGGGGCGGGCACAAGCTCGCCGGCGCGCTGCAGGTCTTCGTACCCCAGGGGCTCGTCGTCAAGGGGCGGCGGGCGCTGGACGCGGGGGCGTCCACGGGAGGCTTCACGGACGTACTGCTGCGGGCCGAGGCCGCGCACGTCGTCGCCGTGGACGTCGGATACGGGCAACTCGCGTGGACTCTGCAGAGCGATGAACGCGTCACCGTCAAGGACCGTACGAACGTACGCGAGTTGACGCTTGAGGCGATCGATGGGGAGCCCGTGGATCTTGTCGTGGGGGATCTGTCCTTCATCCCGCTCGGACTGGTGCTGCCCGCCCTGGTGCGGTGCGTGCGGCCGGACGCCGATCTGGTGATGATGGTCAAGCCGCAGTTCGAGGTGGGGAAGGAGCGGCTGGGGAGCGGGGGTGTGGTGCGCAGTCCGGAGCTGAGGGCCGAGGCCGTACGGGGTGTCGCCCGGCGGGCCTGGGATCTCGGGCTCGGCGTGAAAGGCGTCACCGCCAGTCCGCTGCCCGGGCCCTCCGGGAATGTCGAGTACTTTCTGTGGCTGCGGGCCGGAGCAGCCGAACTGGACCCGGCCGACGTTGACCGTGCAGTGGCGGAGGGGCCGCGTTGACACAGAACCGAGCTCGTACTGTTTTTCTGCTCGCCCACACCGGCCGGCCTGCGGCGATCCGCAGCGCCGAGCTCGTGGTCAAGGGGTTGCTGCGCGAGGGCATCGGGGTGCGCGTGCTGGAGTACGAGGCGCGTGACCTGCCCTTGCCCGACGAGGTGGAGCTGGTCAAGGAGGCGACTCCGCAGTGCCTCGACGGGTGTGAGCTGCTGATCGTGCTGGGTGGCGACGGGACGTTGCTGCGCGGCGCCGAGTTCGCGCGGGCGTCCGGGGTGCCGATGCTCGGCGTCAATCTCGGGCGCGTCGGGTTCCTCGCGGAGGCCGAGCGGGACGATCTCGACAAGGTTGTCGACCGGGTGGTGACGAAGGCGTACGAGGTCGAGGAGCGGATGACCGTCGATGTCGTCGTGCACAGCAACGGGGACATCGTGCACACGGACTGGGCGCTGAACGAGGCGGCGGTGCAGAAGGCCGGCGCCGAGAAGTTGCTTGAGGTCGTGCTGGAGATTGATGGGCGGCCGGTGACGGGGTTCGGGTGTGACGGGATTGTCTTGTCGACGCCGACCGGGTCTACCGCGTATGCGTTTTCCGCGGGTGGGCCTGTGGTGTGGCCTGAGGTTGAGGCGCTGTTGATGGTGCCGATCAGTGCGCATGCGTTGTTTGCGAAGCCGCTTGTGACGTCGCCGGATTCTGTGCTGGCGGTGGAGGTTCTGCCGCATATTCCGCCGGGTGTGTTGTGGTGTGACGGGCGGAGGACTGTGGAGTTGCCTGCGGGGGCTCGGGTGGAGGTGCGGCGGGGGGCTGTGCCGGTGCGCCTGGCTCGGTTGCATCATGCGTCGTTCACTGACCGGCTGGTGGCCAAGTTCGCGTTGCCGGTTTCTGGGTGGCGGGGGGCGCCGCACTAGCCGGTTGTGGGGGGTGGTTTCGGAGCGTTGAGGGCTGCGGGTTCGTTGTGGTTGCTCGCGCAGTTCCCCGCGCCCCTATAGGTCGGTCCACTCCCCTGGGTGACAGGGTGCCTCGCGCTCCTACTCCCCGACCTCGTAAGGTCGTGTCCGTGTTGGAGGAGATGCGGATACGGTCGCTCGGAGTCATCGACGATGCGGTTGTCGAGTTGTCGCCGGGGTTCACCGCTGTCACCGGTGAGACCGGTGCCGGTAAGACCATGGTCGTCACCAGCCTCGGGCTGTTGCTCGGGGGGCGGGCCGATCCGGCGCTCGTGCGGATCGGGTCCGAGAAGGCGGTCGTGGAGGGGCGGATCGGCGTGCCCGAGGGTGCCTCCGCCGCCGTACGGGCCGAGGAGGCCGGGGCGGAGCTCGATGACGGGGCGCTGTTGATCAGCCGTACCGTTTCCGCCGAAGGGCGGTCGCGGGCGCATCTCGGTGGGCGGAGTGTGCCGGTCGGGGTGCTGGCGGAGCTGGCCGACGAGCTGGTGGCCGTGCATGGGCAGACCGATCAGCAGGGGCTGCTGAAGCTGTCCCGGCAGCGGCAGGCGCTGGACCGGTATGCGGGGGAGGCCGTCGCGGGGCCGCTCGCCAAGTACGGGGAGGCGTATCGGCGGCTGCGGGCCGTCGCCGCAGAGCTCGACGAGATCACCACGCGCGCGCGTGAGCGGGCTCAGGAAGCCGACATGCTGCGGTACGGGCTCGAGGAGATCGCGGGCGTCGAGCCGCGTGCCGGTGAGGATGTCGAACTGGCGGAGGAGGCCGAGCGGCTGGGGCACGCGGAGGCGCTGGCGTCCGCCGCGACGGTCGGGCATGCCGCGCTCGCCGGGAATCCGGAGGACCCGGAGGGGGTCGACGCGGCGACGCTCGTCGCGGGGGCGCAGCGGGCGTTGGAGGCGGTGCGGTCGCACGATCCGGCGCTGGCCGCGCTGGCGGACCGGATCGGGGAGATCGGGATTCTGCTGGGGGACGTGGCCGGGGAGCTGGCGGGGTACGCCGACGATCTGGATGCCGATCCCTTGCGGCTGGCCGCCGTGGAGGAGCGGCGGGCCGCTCTCAGTGCCCTGACCCGGAAGTACGGCGAGGATGTCGCCGCCGTGCTCGCCTGGGCCGAACAGGGCGCCGCGCGGCTCACCGAGCTGGACGGCGACGACGAACGGCTCGACGAGCTGACCGCCGAGCGGGATGCGCTGCGGGTCGAACTGGGCGGGCTGGCACAGGCGTTGACGGATGCGCGAGCGGAGGCCGCCGAGCGGTTCGCCGCCGCGGTGACCGCCGAACTGGCCTCGCTGGCCATGCCGCACGCGCGCGTGTCGTTCGACATCCGGCAGACCGAGGACCCCGAGGGCGTCGAGGTCGGCGGGCGTACGGTCGCGTACGGGCCGTCGGGCGCCGACGAGGTCGAGCTGCTGCTCGCCCCGCATCCCGGGGCGCCGCCCCGGCCCATCGCCAAGGGCGCCTCCGGCGGTGAGCTGTCGCGCGTGATGCTGGCCGTGGAGGTCGTGTTCGCGGGGACCGATCCGGTGCCGACGTATCTCTTCGACGAGGTCGACGCGGGTGTCGGCGGCAAGGCGGCCGTGGAGATCGGGCGGCGGCTGGCGCGGCTCGCCAAGACCGCGCAGGTCGTCGTCGTGACGCATCTGCCGCAGGTCGCCGCGTTCGCCGATCGGCAGCTGCTCGTCGAGAAGACCAACGACGGGTCCGTCACCCGGTCCGGTGTGAAGGTCCTCGAAGGGGAGGAGCGGATCCGGGAGTTGTCCCGGATGCTCGCCGGCCAGGAGGACTCGGAGACGGCCCGGGCACATGCGGAGGAGCTGCTGGCGACGGCTCGGGCGGACATGTAGCGCGGCGCGCTTAGGGTGTACGGATGATCATCACCCGACTCGGTCTGTCCGCCCTCCTCACCCGCGCCACCGTCGCCGTCCTTCGCGCCAAGGCCCCGGGTGAACGCTGGCACCGCACGAACTACGCCGGGCGGACCGTCGAGTTGTACGCCGGTCCGGCGGCGGCCGTGGCGGCGACGCTCGGCACCGCACACGCCCGTCCCGCCGCCGCGCTCGCCGTGGCCGCCGCCGGGGCGTGCGGGGCGTACGACGATGTCGCGGGGGACCACCGGCGGGGCTTCCGCGCCCATCTGTCCGCGCTCCGGCAGGGTGAAGTCACCAGCGGCGCCGTGAAGTTGTTCGGGATCGGGGCCGCCGGTCTGGTCGCGGGGGCGCTGCTCAAGGAGAAGCCGGTCGACAAGGTGCTCGCGGGGGTCGTGATCGCCGGGGCCGCGCACTTCGTCAATCTCGTGGACGTTCGCCCCGGGAGGGCCGCGGGGGCGGTGCTGCTCCTCGGGGCGCCGGGGCTGTTGCGAGAGGGGGCGGACGTGGCCGCCGTCGCCATGGGAGCCGCCGGTGCCGTGCTGCCCGACGATCTCGGTGAGCGGGCGATGCTGGGCGACACAGGGGCGCATGCGCTGGGCGCGGCTCTCGGTGCCGCCGTTGTCGCGAGCAACGGCCGGGCGGGACTGGTGGCGCATGCCGCCGCTGTCGTGGCCGCGGCGGTCTGCGGGGACCAGGTCAGCGAAGCGGCTCGCTCACTCGTGTGAGTGACCGTGGAGCCGTGGTGTGCGGCCGTGTCACCTCGGGGTTCACGGAACGCCCGTACGGCCTGGCATCCTTGGGGTTGTACGTCGTACGCGTAGGGATCCCCGCGGTACACCCCCTCCGCGCGATCCTTCTGTACGTTTCTTCGTGACCGCCCGACGCCGAACCAGGAGCCCCCGGCCACGTGAGCCCCGTGAGCAGCCACTCAGCGACCGGCCAGTCGCCGCTGCGCACCGTGCAGGTGCTCGGCGGAGGCAACGCGGGCAGCAGCGCACATGTGCGTTCGCTGGCTTCGGGGCTCGTCGCTCGGGGCGTGCGGGTGACCGTGTGCGCCCCCGCCGAGGCCGACCGCGCCCATGACTTCACCGGCGCCGGAGCCGAGCACGTGCATGTGCCGCGCAGCAGCGATCCGACCTCCGTGGCCGCGCTGCGGGCGGTGTGCGCGAACGCCGACCTGGTGCACGCGCACGGGCTGCACGCCTCCTTCCGCGCCGCGCTCGCGCTCAGCGGGCGGCGCACTCCGCTCGTCGTGACGTGGCACAACCGCGCGCATGCCGAAGGGGCCCGCGCCCACCTGCTGCGGATGCTGGAGCGGCGGGTCGTGAAGGCCGCGTCGGTGGTGCTCGGGGCGTCCTCGGACCTGGTGGAACTGGCCCGCCGCACCGGTGCGCGCGACGCCCGGCTCGCCGCCGTCGCCCTGCCCGGGCCGCGCGGGCCGGTCGAGCAGGACGACCCCGACCGGCTGCGCCCCAAGCTGCGGGCCGAACTCGGCGCCACCGGCCGCCCGTTGCTGATGGCCGTCGGCTCCCTCGACCGGCACCGGGGCTACGAAACGCTGCTGGACGCCACGCGCGCGTGGCGCCGCCTCGACCCCGTGCCGCTCGTCGTGATCGCCGGGGAGGGACCGCTGCGGGCCGACCTCCAGCGGCGGATCGAGGACGAGGGACTGCCGGTCCGGCTCATCGGGCTCCGTGACGACGTCGGCGAACTGCTCGCCGCAGCCGACCTCGCCCTGCTGCCCAGCCGTTGGGAATCGCGCTCCGTGCTCGCGCAGGAGGCCCTCCACGCGCGCGTGCCGCTCGTCGCCACAGCCGTCGGCGGCAACCCCGAACTCCTCGGCGACGCCGCCGAACTCGTGCCGTACGGCGACGCGGAGGCCCTCGCCGACGCCGTCGTACGCCTGCTCGCGGACCCCGAACTCCGGGAACTGCTGAAGGAGAAGGGCGCACGGCAGGCGGCCAGTTGGCCCACGGAGGACGAGACGGTCGCCCAAGTCCTCAGTGTCTACGACGAGTTGACGCAGCCCAGGCCCATGATCTAGGGCACGTGTCGGCGTGCGCGCAGTGCCAGGCTCAACGCCAGTACCGTCTGCGGGTCGTCGAGGTCCGTGCCGAGCAACTCGCCGATGCGGGCGAGGCGGTTGTAGAGGGTCTGCCGGTTCAGATGCAGCTCGCGGGCCGTCTCCGCCTTGCGGCCCGCGTGGGCCAAGTACGTCTGCAGGGTGGGCAGCAGCGGGGGCTTGGACTTGCTGTCGTGGTCGCGGACCGGGCCGATCGCACGGTCCACGAAGGCCGCCAGGTCGGGATGGTCGCGCAGCCGCCACAGCAGCAGGTCGATGTCGAGGCGGCGGGCGTCGTACCAGGGGCGGTCCGTCAGGCCCTGCGCCGCCGTCGCCGTCTCGGCCGCGTGCCTGAGGCCCGCCGACGCCGCCGCCCAGCCGCCGGCCACCCCGACGACCACGACAGGTGGCTGCGCGCCCGGCCGCTGCATCCCGGCCCGCTCCACACCCGCCCGCAGCGCCGCCGCGACCCGGTCCGCGACGGGTGCCCGCTCCGACTCCGACCGCAGGCCGAGCAGCACCAGGACCCGGCCCTCCACCGGCCGCACACCGAGCAGCACCGGCACGCCCACGGACGCCAGCTCCTCGGAGACCGCGCGTGCCAGCACCGCCCAGCCACCGCCCGGCGACAGAGCGTCCCCGAGGCGCATCACCACAGGCATCAGCGGGCTGTCCCCCGGCTTGAAGCCCAGCACGCGCGCCTGCGCGGGCGCGTCCTCGGCCGTGATACGGCCTTCCGCGAGGTCGGTGAGGAAGTCGCCCCGACCACGCGCCGCCAGCTCCTCCTCCTGGCGGGCCTGCATCAGCACCACGGCCAGGATGCTCGCGGCCCGCTCGGCGGCGATGCGGTGCACCGGCGCCAGCGGGGCCCGCACCGGCAGCAGGGCGAGACGGGCGCGCACCGACCCCGCTCCCGGGCCGCCGCCCGGCACGTCCACGAGCACCGACCCGGCCGGCGGCGGGGCGTCCTTGTGCGGGCCGCGCAGCCCCTCCCACACCTGGAGCGGATCCGCGCCCTCGGGCCCGGCACCGGCGGCATACAGCAGTTGCCCGTCCGTCGTCTCCAGGAAGACCGGGTTGCCGCAGAAGTCGGCCAGGATCCCGAGCACCTGCGGCACCCCGCCACCGCCCAACAGGGCCTCCGTGCACCGCCGGTGCACCTCTTCGGCCCGCTGGAGCAGCGCGTAGTGGCCGTTGACGATCTCGGTGTGGATCTCCTCGGTGACCGTCACGAAGGGCACCTCGCGGTGCAGCTGGACCAGGGGGAGCCCGGCGCTGCGGGCCGTCTCGACGAGGGCGGCGGGCAGGCGGGTGAAGCGCGGGCCCAGTTCCACCACCAGGGCCGCGATCCCGCGCTCGGCCAGCGTGCGGACGAACGCCCGCTGATCGGCCGGACGGGTGCCGAGCCCGTATCCCGTCGTCAGGAGCAGTTCGCCGCCCTTGAGGAGCGAGGCGATGTTCGGGACCTCGCCCGCGTGGACCCAGCGCACGGTCCGCTGCAGCCGGTCGGCGCCCGCGAGCACTTCGGGCAGTCCGCTGCGCAGCCCGGGCAGCTCCAGCGCCCGCTGAACGGTGATCCCGGCGCCCTGGCTCTCGAAACGGCTGTCCGTGCGGCTGTCCATGCTGCGGACGGTACCTGCGCGAATGCTCCCGCGACATCTCCGGGACGATCTTCGTCGCGGTTGAGGAGATCGCGGCGGGGTAAGCGCGCCGCCATGGACTTCAGCGTGGTCGCGGTTGCGCGAGAGGACGACAGTGCCGTCGAGGAGCCGCTCAGGGTCGCCGTGATCGCCGACCGGCTCGGGTACCGCGAGGTGTGGGCCGGTGAGGGGCCGACGTGGGACGCGTTCGTGCTCGCCACGGCGATCGGGCGGGCCACCGAGCGGGTCGCGCTGACCGCCGGGCCCGTGGCGGTGTCCGTGCGCGACCCGTTCACGATCGCCCGGGGCGCCGCCTCCTGCGCCGCCGTCACCGGCCGGCCGGTCGGGGTGGCGCTGGGCACGTCCAGCAAGCGGGTCGTCGAGGGCGTGCACGGACGCCCGCGGGTCCGGCCCGCCGCCGTACTCGAGGAGAGCGCGGCTGCCGTACGACAGTTGCTGCACGGCGCGTACGGCGAGCCGGTCGTGCCCGGCAGTGGTTTCCGGCGGCGGCAGCAGCCGCCCGGGGGACCGCTCACCGTGGCCGCGTTCGGCAACCGGGCGATCGCCACGGCCGCCGAGCACGCCGACCGCATGCTGCTCGACATCGTCTCCCCGGAGCAGGTCCGCACCCTGCGCGCCCGGATGATCGACGCCGCCGAGCGCGCGGGCCGTACGTCGCCACCGACCCTGGCCGCCTGGCTGCCGGCCGCCGTCGATCCGGACCCGGACTCCCTCGCGCAGGTCATGCGGAGCATCGCGGGATATCTGACCGTGCCGGGCTACAGCGACATGTTCGAGGCGGCCGGTTTCGGGGCGGCCGTCGAACTGGCCCGGACCGGTGCCGACCCCGGCACGCTGGTGCGGGCGCTGCCCGCTCGGGCGGCGGGCACGGTCGGCCTGGTGGGCGACGTCGACGCCGTACGCGCGCGTGCCGAGGAGTACGCCGAGGCCGGCCTCGACGAGATCGCCCTCGTCCCGGCGACGGCGGGCGACCCGGGCGGGGAACGCACGCTGACGGCCCTCAAGCAGGCCTGATGTTGTGGTTGAAGCGGAAGACGTTGTCGGGGTCGTACTGCCGCTTCAGCGCTTCGAGCCGCCGATGGTTCTCGACGCCCAGACCGGCGATCACCCGCTCCGGGCCCTCGTCGCCGATGAAGTTCAGATAGACCGCGCCGGTGCTCCACGGCCCGGCGTCGGCGCGGACGTCGCGGACCCACTGGATGCACCGCTCGTCGTCCGCCGGGTCCTGCCACATGCCGTACGGGTGCACCGCCCACGGCGCGTCACGGTAGGGCACCGGATAGTCGTGCGAGCCGGCGGCGATCGCACCGCCCTGGGGGAGCAGCACGAACTGGGTGCCGGTCGGCACGGGCATGCCCTGGGCGCCCGTGCAGAAGACGGCCACGTAGTTGTCCGGTGCGCCGGTCAGATACTCCGCCGACCAGTAGTGCCGCATGCCGGGCGGATCGTCGATCATGCACTGCACGTCGGCGTACGGCATCGCGCCGACGATCTCCGCCTCGTGCTTCAGTGCCAGCAGGGGATCGGCGTACTTGCGCATGTCCTGCTCCGCACCGGCGTACGTCAGAAGCACGCCGCACACCAACTCGCCGACCAGGGACGGCGGTACGAACTCCTCGGGCGGACCGGTGAAGTACAGGACGCCGCCGCTCACCTCGTCCGGGCCGGACTCGATCACGTCGCGGAAGGTACGGACGGCCGCGGGCGCGAACTCCGGCGCGTACAGCAGCATCGCGATGGCGAACTCGGGCAGTTCGTGCAACTTCAGGGTGAGCGCGGTGGCGATGCCGAAGTTGCCGCCACCGCCGTGCAGTGCCCAGAACAGCTCCGGGTTCTCGTCCGCGTTCGCGTGCACCTGGTTTCCGTCGGCGGTGACCAACTCCACGCCGAGCAGATTGTCGACGGCGAGCCCGCAGCAGCGGTCCAGCCAGCCGGTGCCGCCGCCGAGCACGAAGCCGCCCACGCCGGTCGTCGAGGCCCTGCCTCCCGTGGTCGCCAGCCCGTGCGGCTGGGTCGCGCGGTCCACATGGCTCCAGGTGGCCCCGCCCTCGACCCGTACCGCCTCCGCTCCCGGATGGACGGTCACCTCGTGCATCCGGCGCAGGTCGACCACCAGGCCGCCGTCGTTGACCGCCATCCCCGCCACGCTGTGCCCACCGCCGCGCACGGCGATGTTGAGGTCCAGCTCCCGGCCGAACCGCACGGCCCGGACGACGTCGTCGACGTTCGCGCACTGCGCGATCACGGCGGGCCGCCGGTCGATCATGGCGTTGAAGACGGCGCGCGCCTCGTCGTAACCGGGATCCCCGGGAGCGAACACCTCACCGGCCAGATCCTCACGCAGCGCGGCGAGGGCCGCGCCCGCCGTCGAGAGGGAAGCCATGGCTGCCCCCTTCCATGCCGGGGCAATCGCTTGCTCCCAGCCTAGGCGGGCGCGTCACAAGCGTCCTGTTCAGCCGCCGTACGCCCCCGAGGCCGTCAGCCGCAGTGCGGTGTCGATGAGGGGCACGTGGCTGAAGGCCTGCGGGAAGTTGCCGACCTGGCGCTGCAGGCGCGGGTCCCACTCCTCGGCCAGCAGACCGAGGTCGTTGCGCAGTGACAGCAGCTTCTCGAAGAGCTTGCGGGCCTCGTCGACGCGGCCGATCATCGCCAGGTCGTCGGCCATCCAGAAGGAGCAGGCGAGGAAGGCGCCCTCGTCGCCGGGGAGGCCGTCGACGCCCTCGTCCTCGCCCTGCGTCGGGTAGCGCAGGATGAAGCCGTCCTCGGTGGACAGCTCGCGCTGGATCGCCTCGATGGTGCCGATGACCCGCTTGTCGTCCGGCGGCAGGAAGCCCATCTGCGGGATCAGCAGCAGCGAGGCGTCCAGCTCCTTCGAGCCGTACGACTGTGTGAAGGTGTTGCGCTCCTTGTCGTAACCCTTCTCACACACATCCCGGTGGATGTCGTCGCGCAGCTCGCGCCAGCGCTCCAGCGGGCCGTCCGCGTCGCCGGACTCGATCAGCTTGATCGTGCGGTCGACCGCGACCCACGCCATGACCTTGGAGTGCACGAAGTGGCGGCGCGGGCCGCGCACCTCCCAGATGCCCTCGTCCGGCTCGTCCCAGTGCCGCTCCAGATAGCGGATCAGCTTGAGCTGGAGCAGCGAGGCGTAGTCGTTGCGGGCCAGGCCCGTCATGTGCGCCAGGTGCAGGGCCTCGGTGACCTCGCCGTACACATCCAGCTGGAGCTGGTGCGCGGCGCCGTTGCCGACCCGGACCGGGGCGGAGTTCTCATAGCCGGGCAGCCAGTCCAGCTCGGCCTCGCCCAGCTCGCGCTCGCCCGCGATGCCGTACATGATCTGCAGGTTCTCGGGGTCGCCGGCGACCGCGCGCAGCAGCCACTCGCGCCAGGCGCGGGCCTCCTCGCGGTAGCCGGTGCGCAGCAGCGAGGAGAGCGTGATCGCCGCGTCGCGGAGCCAGGTGTAGCGGTAGTCCCAGTTGCGGACGCCGCCGATCTCCTCCGGCAGGGAGGTGGTGGGGGCGGCGACGATGCCGCCGGTCGGGCCGTACGTCAGCGCCTTGAGCGTGATCAGCGAGCGGATCACCGCCTCGCGGTAGGGGCCGTGGTACGTGCAGTGCTCCACCCAGTCGCGCCAGAAGTCCTCGGTCGCCTCCAGCGACTGCTCCGGCTCCGGCAGCGGAGGCGGCTCCTTGTGCGAGGGCTCCCAGGAGATGGTGAACGCGATCCGGTCGCCCGGTCCGACGGTGAAGTCCGAGTACGTCGTGAGCGACTTGCCGTAGGTCTCGGCGGATGTGTCGAACCACACGGAGTCGGGGCCCGCGACGGCCACCGTCCGACCCTCGTGCCGGTGCACCCACGGGACGATCCGGCCGTAGGAGAAACGCATCCTGAGCGCCGAGCGCATCGGCACGCGGCCCGAGACGCCCTCCACGATCCGGATGAGCTGCGGGGCGCCGTCACGCGGGGGCATGAAGTCGATGACCCGGACCGTGCCGCGCGGGGTGTCCCACTCGGACTCCAGGATCAGCGAGTCCCCGCGGTAGGTGCGCCGGGCCGCGACGGGCGGCTCGGCGTCGGCCGCGTGCGCGGGGCCCAGCCGCCAGAAGCCGTGTTCCTCGGTGCCCATCAGACCGGCGAAGATGGCGTGCGAGTCGAAGCGGGGCAGGCAGAGCCAGTCCACTGTGCCGTCCCGGCAGACCAGGGCAGCGGTCTGCATGTCTCCGATGAGTGCGTAGTCTTCGATGCGCCCGGCCACGTGCAACTCCAGTCGAACGGCCACGTCACCCCACAAGGGGGCTGTCGCTAGTGCGGTCAAGGGGTCTTTGTCATACGTCGTTGAGCGATGAAGCAAAGCAGTCGCTCATGCCGTGAGGCAAAACAACAGTCGTTGCTCAACGAACTGACGAGCTCTCGTTGTTCCGGTGGGTACGGGCTGGGGTGGTGCCGTTTTGCCGGCCGGGCTCGGCAGCGAGTGTCCGAGCAGGATACGACGCACGTAGATGATCTGTGTGCCGCTCCGGGCAACGCGGGTGCGCCGAACGGGTGAGCAACGGGTGAGAAAGAAGTAAGCGGTACGTGTCCGTGCCGACCTGTGTGCGGAGCGTGGCCGGAAGCCATCGCCTCCTGGCGCTGATACCCTGGTAGCCCGTGGACCGGTGGGAGAAAAACCCCGGAACGCACCACAGACCGCGACCACGGGAGCCCCCTCTTGGCCATGCCGCCCAAATCCACGACGACCAAGCACATCTTCGTCACCGGGGGTGTCGCCTCCTCTCTCGGCAAGGGCCTGACGGCCTCCAGCCTCGGCATGCTGCTCAAAGCCCGGGGCCTGCGCGTCGTGATGCAGAAGCTCGATCCGTATCTGAATGTCGACCCGGGCACGATGAACCCGTTCCAGCACGGTGAGGTCTTCGTCACCAACGACGGCGCCGAGACAGACCTGGACATCGGACACTACGAGCGCTTCCTCGACCGTGACTTGGACGGCTCCGCCAATGTCACTACAGGGCAGGTCTACTCGACGGTGATCGCCAAGGAGCGGCGCGGTGAGTACCTGGGCGACACCGTGCAGGTCATCCCGCACATCACCAACGAGATCAAGCACCGTATCCGCCGTATGGCCACCGACGAGGTCGACGTCGTGATCACCGAGGTCGGCGGCACCGTCGGCGACATCGAGTCGCTGCCGTTCCTGGAGACGGTCCGCCAGGTCCGGCACGAGGTCGGCCGTGACAACGTCTTCGTCGTCCATATCTCGCTCCTGCCCTACATCGGCCCCTCGGGAGAGCTGAAGACGAAGCCGACCCAGCACTCGGTTGCGGCGCTCAGAAACATCGGTATCCAGCCGGACGCGATCGTGCTGCGCTGCGACCGCGAGGTGCCCACCGCGATCAAGCGCAAGATCTCGCTGATGTGCGACGTCGACGAGTCGGCCGTGGTCGCCTGCCCTGACGCCAAGTCCATCTACGACATCCCGAAGACCGTGCACGGCGAGGGCCTGGACGCCTATGTGGTCCGCAAGCTGGACCTGCCCTTCCGTGATGTGGACTGGACGACCTGGGACGACCTGCTCGACCGCGTCCACAACCCCGACCACGAGATCACCCTCGCCCTGGTCGGCAAGTACATCGACCTGCCCGACGCCTACCTCTCGGTCACCGAGGCGCTGCGCGCGGGCGGCTTCGCCAACAAGGCCCGCGTGAAGATCAAGTGGGTCACCTCGGACGACTGCAAGACCCCGGCCGGCGCCAAGGCACAGCTCGCCGACGTCGACGGCATCTGCATCCCGGGCGGCTTCGGCGACCGCGGTGTGCTCGGCAAGGTCGGCGCGATCAAGTACGCCCGCGAGAACAAGATCCCGCTGCTCGGACTCTGCCTGGGCCTGCAGTGCATCGTGATCGAGGCCGCGCGCCACCTGCTCGACATCTCGGACGCCAACTCCACCGAGTTCGACTCCGCCACCGGCCACCCGGTCATCTCCACCATGGCCGAGCAGCTCGACATCGTCGCGGGCGAGGGCGACATGGGCGGCACGATGCGGCTGGGCATGTACCCGGCCAAGCTCGCCGAGGGCTCCATCGTGCGTGAGGTGTACGACGGCAAGGAGTACGTCGAGGAGCGGCACCGTCACCGGTACGAGGTGAACAACGCCTACCGCGCGGAGCTGGAGAAGAAGGCCGGCATCGTCTTCTCGGGCACCTCGCCGGACGGCAAGCTCGTCGAGTACGTCGAGTATCCGCGTGACGTCCACCCCTATCTGGTCGCGACCCAGGCGCACCCCGAGCTGCGCTCGCGTCCGACGCGTCCGCATCCGCTGTTCGCCGGGCTGGTGAAGGCCTCGGTCGAGCGGAAGAATTCCAAGTAACACACCAGTTGTACGGTTGCCGGGGTGCGTACCTTCAAGGTCGCGCCCCGGTTTTTTTCTGCACATCCGGAAGGACACGGCATGACCATCAAGGACACCCCCGAGGAGTGGGAGATCCGGGCGACGGAGACCCCCTTCGTGGGCAACAAGACCTCCGTCCGCACCGACGAGGTGGTCATGCCCGACGGCTCGGTGGTCCGCCGTGACTACCAGGTCCACCCCGGCTCCGTGGCGGTCCTCGCCCTCGACGACGACGGCCGTGTCCTGCTCATCAGGCAGTACCGCCACCCCGTACGGCAGAAGCTGTGGGAGATCCCGGCCGGCCTGCTCGACGTCCCCGGCGAGAACCCGCTGCACGCCGCCCAGCGCGAGCTGTACGAGGAGGCGCACGTCAAGGCCGAGGACTGGCGGGTGCTGACCGACGTCTACACCACCCCCGGCGGCTGCGACGAGGCCGTACGGATCTTCCTCGCCCGCGATCTGTCCGAGGCCGAGGGGGAGCGCTTCGAGGTCGAGCACGAGGAGACCGACCTGGAGTACGCGCGCGTGCCCGTCGACGAGCTCGTCCGGGGTGTGCTCACGGGCGAGCTGCACAACAACTGCCTGATCGTGGGCGTCCTTTCACTGGTCGCCGCCCAGCAGGGTGATGGACTCGACGCACTGCGCCCCGCGGACGCGCCCTGGCCGGCGCGGCCCTTCGAGGTCTGAACACGATTGGGCCACTCCGGTGTGACCATCGGCTGATCCGATCGGGCGACGTGTCCGCCGCGCTCCTCACGGAACGTTGCAGAGCGTGAACTAGGCTCTGAAAATGCCCGAGCCGGAGTCCCGGCGGGTTGGCACGTGTGGTGGGACGGGAGTGTGGCCCGTGACGGATCAGGCGGTGGACACTGGTGGCGCGCGGCTGTCCGCGCACACTGCTGCGGAGCCTCGATTCCTGGGCCGCACACGGGAGTTGAAGGAGCTGCGCGCCGACATCGAGCGCGCGGGACTGGACACCCTCTCCGGCCGCAAGGCCCCACGCGCGCGCGTGCTGCTCATCGCGGGCAGGCCCGGCTCAGGACGTACCGCACTCGCCGAGGAACTGGTGCGGCAGGTAGCGGACCGTTACCGGGACGGAGTGCTGCGAGCGCGCCTGAGCGAGCCCGACGGCAGCCCCGTCCCCGTCGAGCGCACCGCCCGCGAACTGCTCACCGCCCTGGAACTGCCCACCCCGCCCGGCGCCCGTGACGACGACCTGACCGAGGTGCTGCGCACCGCCCTCGCCGACCGGCGTGTCCTGCTCCTGCTCGACGACGCCGCCACCGCGGAGCAGGTCGACGCACTGCTGCCGGACACCGCGGAATGCCTGGTCGTCGCCGTGTCCGGCGGACCGCTGACCGGGATCGCGGACGTCCGCCCGTGCACCCTGGGCGGCCTCGACACCAAGTCGGCCGTGGAACTGCTGTCCCGGCACACCGGCTCGGTCCGCATCACCGTCGACCCGCGGGCCGCCGAGGGACTCGTCGAGGAGTGCCAGGCCCAGCCCGCCGCGCTGATGCTGGCCGGCGGCTGGCTCGCCGCCCGCCCGAAGGCGGCCGTCGCCGACTTCGCCAAGCAGCTGCATGCGGAGGGTGACGACGGCACGCCGCTCAGCCGGGTCTTCCGGCTCGCCTACGCGTCCCTGCCGAGCACCGCCGCCCGGACACTGCGCCTGCTCTCCCTCGCCCCCGCCGGCCTGATCGACCCGCACACCGCCTCCGCGCTCGCCGGCTGCTCGGTGGACGGCGCCCGCACCGCCCTGGACGACTTCGTCTCCCTCGGCCTGCTGCGGAGCGTGCCCGCGCCGCTGCCGCAGTACCAGGTTCCCGGCTGCCTGCACCCCCTGCTCAAGGCGCTGACCGAGACCCAGGACCGCCCCGCCGAGCTCCAGCTCGCGCGCGCCCGCATGC
>NZ_JBQQBS010000092.1:0-25790 GCF_052245395.1 Streptomyces sp. 4N124 | reverse complement strand
CGCATGCGCGGCCGCGACCTCGGACGGGTTCCCGCCGCCAACACCGGGGAATGACCAACATCAACTGAGAACACGAGGTCCACTTTTCATCTGCTGCCCGTGGTCCACGATTCAGCCGTTACCGACACTCGCAGTCGACCCCACCGAACGGGCCGCGATCACCGGCATCCTCAGCACATGCCCGAACATCAACGTCGAAGTCACGCTCGCCCGGTGAAATGCGCGGCTCCGGCCCGTCGCCACGGGGGAAGACGACGGGCCGGAGCCGCCTCCATATTCCGGGGAACCGCGGCCCGCTCCGGCAGCCTCAGAAGCTGTGTCTGAGCCCTGCATGACAACCGGGCAGGGTCCTGACGTGGCGTTCAGCACCGTTTGGGCGGATTGCCCAGGGGTCGCCGTCGGCTCATTATGTGTCTGTCGAGATCCGGAACCTTGTGCACGTCGGTCCTCGTTGTGTGCGCTGCGCGCACTCGTCCTCGGTTCCATCGACGGCGTTGAGGGCCATGATGCTGATGCCCGCTGCCTGTGACGGAGGTGACATCACCATGCTGACCCGTTGCTCGACCACTCCCTTGTCGTTAGGTCTGAGTTCACTCGAGTAGGCATCGACGCCTTCTTGGACGGGCGTATCCAAGTCCGCCTGTACAGCGGTTACAGCCACCTCGATGGTTCCCCAGGCTTGGACGCCGTCAGCATGAACGTTGAAACTCACTTTCAGATTGGACCTAGGGCCGTCGATTTTGACGTCGGTGATCGTCGGCCGTCCATTGCCCCCAGCGGCCTCGGCCGCGCCGACTACCGCCACGCTCAAAGCCGCCATGTAGAAAACCACCCCGAGCACGAGCACAGCGGTCTCCCACAGATTGCCGCGCCGCGTGGGGTGGAGGAGCAGAGCCACGATGCTGCACACGATGGCGAGGATGGCGCAGAGGGAGGACACGTAAATGGGCCCTGAGTCGTTGTTGAGTGCAACGAACACGAGATCGCTGCTGAGCCCAAGTGCGGTCATGACCCCCGCGACAGTGACCAGAGCGCCGGCCAAGACCTTGGCCACGCCATCCAGGCGCTTCCCAATCACGGCTTGGATCCCTTCGGGAGTTCCTCCGTCGCCGCCCGTCTCCTGAATCCCGCTCACAGCGCCCCTCCTTGACAAAGGTTCAAGCAGGACCACAGCACACGCCATCCGCCCTCCCCAGTGGACAGCATGCTTCGCGCTAGAACCCCGACGGCGCTCAGAAATAGGCCGAACGGAGGAATGAAGACCAGCACGCTGCCGCTGCCGTTCGGAACGGCGACCATCGACGCCCAACCGAACGGCAAGCGGGATCACCACAGCACTTCATGGCGCCGCGACCTGCGGAAAGGAGATGTGACACAGCTTCTCAGCGTAGTGAATGCCGACGGTTCTACCGAGTCCGGTTCCCTGATCGACGAGATCGTCCGCGAGGGCGCCCGGCGGATGCTCGCCGCCGCGCTGGAGGCTGAAGTCAACCAGTACATAGCCGAGTTGGCGGTCCAGACGGACGGGGCCGGGCGCCGCCTGGTAGTCCGCAACGGCCACCACCGGCCCCGCACCGTGACCACGGACCGGTCGAGGTCACGGCCCCGCGTGTGAACGACAAGCGGGTGGAAACAGCCACCGGAGAGCGGATGCGGTTCTCCTCGAAGATCCTTCCGCCGTGGTGTCGCAAGTCGCCCAAGGTCAGCGAGGTGCTGCCGCTGCTCTACCTGCACGGGCTGTCCTCAGGGGACTTCGTGCCCGCGCTGGAGCAGTTCCTCGGCTCGGCGGCCGGCCTGTCGCCGGCCACCGTGACCCGGCTGACGAAGCAGTGGAGCGACGACCACGCCGCCTTCCAGCAGCGGGACCTCGCCGAGTCCGACTACGTGTACGTGTGGGCGGACGGGGTTCACCCCAAGATCCGGCTCGGGCAGACACACTCCTGCGTCCTGGTGCTGATGGGAGTGCGCCTGGACGGCACCAAGGAGCTGATCGCGCTGGCTGAAGGGCTGCGTGAGTCCACCGAGTCGTGGGCCGACCTGCTGCGCGACTGCCGCCGGCGCGGCATGCGCGACCCCGAGCTGGTCGTCGGCGACGGCGCGATGGGCCTGTGGAAGGCCCTCGCCGAGGTGTTCCCCGCGGCCCGCCACCAGCGGTGTTGGGTCCACAAGGCCCGCAATGTCACGAACGCCCTGCCGAAGTCCGCACAGCCGGGCGCAACGAAGGCGATGCAGGAGATCTACAACGCCGAGGACCGCACTCACGCCGAGAAGGCGATCGAGGCGTTCGCGAAGACCTACAGCGCGAAGTGGCCCAAGGCCGTCACGAAGATCACCGACGACGCAGAAGAGCTCCTGGCGTTCTACGGCTTCCCGGCCGAGCACTGGATCCACCTGCGGACCACGAACCCCATCGAGTCGACCTTCTCCACGGTCAAGCTTCGCACCAAGGTCACCCGCTGCCCTGGCGATGGTGTTCAAGCTCGTCGAGTCCGCCCAGGCCCGCTGGCGCGCGGTCACCGGAGCCAACCTCGTCGCCCTGGTCCGCGTCGGCGCCACGTTCGAAAGCGGCGTCCTCGTCGAACGCTCCGAGGCCCACGCGGCGTGATCCACCACGACCGGTCCATAGGATCTGCCTGACATGTTTCCTGCCAGACCTCTCCTCGATGGACGGGTGACCGATCATGGGTGAACCGCACCCGCTCCTGACGTTCTTCCTCGACGCGGCCGACGGTCGGTTTCCGCCCGTCGACGGCCGGGTGACCGTCCTGCCGCCCCTGCCCGCAGGGCTTGAGTGCTCGGTCGCCTTCACTGGCCACGCAGTCGTCGCCACCGCCCTGACAGACGGGGCCGTCCACGACCAGAAGCCGGACGGTTTTGGCGCGTCACTCTCCCCGGATTTCTTGCGCCACCTAGCCGGCGGCAATGGTTGGATCGGCGTCACCGACGCCACGCTCACCGCCCGCGGCACCGGCGGCTCACCGCGCCTGCAGCCGCTCGCCGACGCAGACGATCACCCGCGCGTGCGCCACGCCCGGGAACTGCGGAGCAACGTCACGATTCATGGTGACGAACGCGGCCTCATCACCCTGGCCGACGGCCTGGCAGGCCGACGAGAGTTGAGCATCGAACTCCACCACTCCCACAACGACAGCCACGGCCACGGACGGTCCCTGCTCACCGACGCCCTCTCGCTGGTCCCCGAAGGCGAACCAGTCTTCGCCGCCGTCTCACCGGGCAACGCCCGCTCCCTGCGCGCCTTTCTCGCCTGCGGATTCACCCCCATCGGCAGCGAGGTAGCGCTCCGCCCCGAGCGGGAGAAACCAACCGCCACCCTTCGATGAGACAACCAATCGATCCACAACTATTGACTATTGCTCCCCCATCGCTGCGGCACGGGTGGCAGCCGCCAGCCACACCCAGAACCCGCCTATATCTCAGTCGAAGGCAGATACGCGATCAACTTCAAGATGGTGGATCTTCAACGTGCCTGGAACCAGAAGTCTGAGATGGGCCACCCAAACATGGCGGAGCTGTACGCCACACCCCATGCGCAGACAAGCAACATCAGAGGGACCCGGGTGAGCAGTGGCCTGCCATAGGCCGAGCTGCGTCGTTCTCCGCCTTGCGGTGCCCGGGTGAACAGACGCAACCGCCAGTAGCGCAGAACGATGTAGAGCAGCACAACCGGTGCGACAAGCGGAGACCAGACGGACCACCACATCCCCAGAAGAGTGGTGGCAGCCGCCTCCCGGAACTCGGCGATGCCGCATGTCCGGCACAAGGTGGCTGCCACCGTGTCCCGGTAGAAAGTGAATCCGATACAGCGGAACCTGGTGAAGGTCATGTAGCGCGCCGGGCGCGCCCCACAGTCGCCACACGTCATCTCGTAGTTCATCGCGCCGACGTGCTCCCCGTCCGCAGTGCGAACCCGGTGATGACGCCTTCCATGTAGCCGACTCCGGCCCCGATGCCCAGGACGGCCCATACGGACAGGTCCGGATGGGCCACCAGCACCAAGGGAATCGTACTCAGACCGACCGCGGTCCCGACGAACGATGCGATCAAGGAGATGTTCACCCACGACGTCAGCCGATCCACCGTCGCACCGATGAGACGCAACATCACATAGCCAGCCAGGACTATGGCGACTTCTTGGCCGGTATTCGCTCGGGGCCATGCGATGACGGCGGCAACAATCCCGCCGCTGTAGATAATGACCGTCGTGACGGTGGCGAGCCGAGCAGCCGGAACAAGAGGCAGGTTATTGACAGCATGCCCAACGACGAAGGCGCCGAGGGCGGCAACGCTCACAGCGATCAACATGCCCGGCCACCATGAATGAACAAACGGATCAGTCAGCGTCATCGCCGACAACCCGAGCATCACACCGACGATCTCGACACGCGGACGGTTCGTCATCCCCGGCCAGTCCTTTGCTGTTGAGGCGGCTGTCCACGAGATCAGCCCGTCGAGCGAGGAACGTAACTCAGGGTCGCCGGGACCCGTCCCGCGTCCGGGGTCGGTCGCCCGGGTGGCTGCCGCGCAAAGAGCTGACGGATCCTCACCAAGCTCTTGACCGTCCCTGCCTGCCCCCGGCCTCCCTGCCTCTCTCTGCGGGAGCAACGCTCATTACCTGTGGATCGGCTCGGGAGGGCACTCGCGAAGGTCGTACCTTCCCGAGTGATCGATTGACTGGTATCGAGTAGGTCGGCGTTGCCGCGGGTCGGTTCGTCCGTTCCTGAAGGGAGTCCTGTGGCATCCATCAAGGACACCGTCTTCGACAGCCCTCACCCGGCTTCGGCTGCCCGGTTCTGGGCGCAGGCCCTGGACGGCTACGAGATTTGCGCCGTACGACGAGGAGGAGCTGGCTCGGCTGCGTTCCATGGGCATCAACGACCCGGAGGACGACCCCACGGTCCTGCTCGTCCACACCGACGGCAGGCTGCCCCGCCTCTTCTTCCAACTGGTACCGGAGGGCAAGCGGGTCAAGAACCGGGTTCATCTCGACCTGAGCGCGACCGATGCGGCCGCAGAGGTCGATCGGCTGTGTGCGCTGGGGGCAACGGTTCAAGCTGAGCGTGAGGACTGGATCACGATGCAGGATCCCGACGGCAACGAGTTCTGCCTCATGCGTTCGTGAGCGGAACCACGTCCCGACCATGAGGAGCAGCGGCCTTCGGGGGCACACCTCGAAGCTCCGCCGGCATGGCATCGGCGCCGCCCTGGTCGTCACACTCGCCGAACGTCCCACCGCCCTCATGACGCAATCGAGGCAACTGATCCACAGGTATTGACAATTACTCCACGTGGAGCGGCGGGAAGACGGCACCGATGTGAAGCTCGGCGTGTGGCTGTCGAACACGAAGTCCCGGCGCGCCAAGCTCATCGCAGCCAAGCTCTCTGTGCTCGCCGCCCTCGGGCTCGACTGGGCAGCATGACAGCATCAGCAGAGCCACTGCGATCGAGGGAACAACGGAGCCTACAGACCGTATGGGTCACGCTTGTTGCCCTGGATGCGCAGCATGATCACGGTGCGGGGGCGGGAGTCGCCAGCGGGACCGGGGACGGTGCGGACGTGGACGCAGGCTGGCACCGAGGCCAGGCCCTTGGGTTTGTCGGTGAGGTCGAGGACGACGAGGAAGTTCACGGGCGGCCCGTTGACCTGGTAGGAGATGGCCTGGTCCAGGAAGGCGTTGGCGTAGGCGTCCCAGGTGGGGGTCTTCCAGTCCCGTTTGAGTTCGAGGGTGATGAGTTCGTCGTGAGGGCGCCAGGCGATGTCGACGCGGCCGGCTCCTACGTTGCTGACTTCCAGGTCGACGCGCAGGCCTTGCCCGCGTAGGAAGTCGCGCAGGTCCCGGCCGAGTTCCTTCTCGAGTGGCTTGTCTTCGTCTTTCTTGAGCTGTCGGAGGTACTTGCGGGCGTCGCCGCCGAACTTCTGAGTTTCGTTCAGCCGTAGGTCCAGGAAGCGCAGCAGGTAGAGCAGCATGCGGTCGATGTCGGCGGGGAACTGGCCGGTGTAGCCGTCGGGACACTGCTGGCGGAGCTCGGCTCGGGTTGTTCGGTAGGCGGTGGCTATAGCGGGGATCTCGTCAACGGGCTCCTGGGCTTGCCATGCGCACGGCCAACTCGTCCCCGAGACGCCACATTTGGTTGCCCCAGCCGCCCGCCACCTCGCGGATGGCCAGCCCTGCAAGGTCTGGATGTTGCTCCTGCAGCAGGTCGCGCACCAGGTCTGCGGTGATCTCGATCTCGGTGTCGGTCATGCTAAGTCACAGTACTGAGGCGGCAGGCGGAGCTGCTCTCGCTCTCGGGAAACATCTCGCTGTGATTCCTCTGGCATCACCGATTCGGTTTCAGAGAGCTGCAGGTCAGAGGCTTGGGACGCAACTGCCCCAAAGTTCAGAGAAGGCTGCGTCAGGTGCTCACTCCTTCGACCCGATCCAGCCCAGCGGAAGACCCCTCTCCAGCCGCTGACCAGGCCGCGGCCAGTAGTTCAGAAATGAGGCCCCGGCCTCACTCGGCGCGCTGTCCGACACGAAGGACGCTCAGATAACGGCGCGATGCTCGATCGCCCATCCGCGTGCGGATGCGCTCGGCGATGGCCTCGAGCAGAGGCTCACGGACATCCAGGTCGAGCCTTCGATACAGCGACAACGAGCGAAGGTGATCGGCAAAACCGACTCCGTCGAACCACTGGACCGTCGGGTACCACCGCACGATCGTCGGGCCGAACAATCCTCCGGGATCATCGACCAGGCCCCAACCCTCGTCGGTGGTGCGCACATCCTCCTCCAGCGGCGGATGACCCCAGTCGGGGTTCCCGGGACAGAACCGCTCGTGGAGATCGGCGGTCTCGGCATACGCTTCCGGCTCTCCCGGCCTGCGGACAACGACGTGGCCGAGCAGCGCCATCCAACCCCCGGGAGAGAGCACGTCGTGCGCTCGCCGCCAGCCGATCGACGGGTCGACCCAGTGCCACGATGACGCGGCCACAAGAACATCGAAGCGCCGACCGCGGTCGTCCCACTCCTCAAACGTCGACGTCTCGACTTCGGCGTTGCCGAAGGAGGCGATTCGGTGGCGAGCGAGTGCGGCCATGTCCGCGCCCGGCTCAACTGCGGTCACCGAGCATCCGAGCGCTGCCAGCGAGCGCGTGGCTTGACCGGTACCGCAGCCCACCTCCAACACCGACGACCTTTCGCCCATCCCGGTGACGGCGCCAAGGTCCGCGAACAGCTCATCGGGGTATCCCGGCCGGACCCGGTCGTACAGCTCCGGCACCTCATTGAACACTCGCCCGAGGTCGTGTCGATTCGGGGGCATCTTCGGATCATCGGTCACGAGGGCACAAGCTATGAGGCTCGTCCATGGAGACGCCATTGGTTTACCAACCACTGACGCGCTATCGCCGGCAGTTCAGAGAAGTCACCAGACCGAAGCTGATCGCACCTGACCAGATCGTCCGGGGCATGGCAGACCTCCGCAGTACGCCCCGAGCCCTCTCAGCCTAGAAGCACCACCGGCACCAGGCACCTTCACCGTATCCATCCGCCACCACAGCGGCTTTTGGTGTGCTGCTGGCCTCATCCCTTGGCGCCTTCCACAGCGGCATCGCGGGCGCGGATGCCGGCGGTGCGGTGGTGCTCTCTCCGGCTGGGCAGGGCGGGGTTGAAGACGGGGGCGGCGCGGCGGGTCCAGGGCGGAGTGGCGTCGAGGATGAAGGTGACGCGGTCGGCGAAGCGGGGCTCGGGGACGGGGATTTCGACGCCTGGGTGGCGGCGCTGGCCACGGGTGACGGCTTGGGCGACGTAGTTGGTGATGGCGTCGGCGCGGTGGGTGCGGCGGCGCTCGCCGGGGGCGGTGAGGTGACTGAGTATGCGCAGGACGGTGTGGACGCTGGCGTCGAAGGTGAAGTGGTGCAGGGGCGGGACTCCGGTGACGGTGAGGGGGTCGGAGTCGGCGGCCGCGTCAAGGCCGGTCTGGTCGTACCAGAAGGCGGCAGCGTGGGCCTCGCCGCGGGCGTGGTGGTGCAGGGAGAGGCAGTAGGCGGCGGGGGTGTTTCCGGCGCCGGCGGCGTACTGCCACCAAAACCGTGCCCCGTCGTCGACGCCGGCGAGGTGGAGTGCGCAGCCCAGCAGCCAGGCGCCGGGGGGTTCGGGGAGCTGGTCGGTGAGGAACTCCAGCGCGCCGGGGGCGACGGTGGTGACGACGATTTCGCAGAGGTCATCAAGATGCCGGGTGGCGGCGTTGTCGCCGGCCGCGTCCTCGGGCAGCGGGGCTTGTTCGGGGTCGGGATCGAGGTAGGGGGAGTCTTCGTAGGCGACGGTGTCGGCGGGGACGCGGGGGTGGTGGTGGAGGCGGGCGCGGGCGAGGAGGGCGTCGACGGGGGTCATGGCGGCTGGGTTCACTCCCGGGTGCTGGGTGGGCTGAGCAGGCATTCGAGGGCGGCGCGGGCGTGGTGGTCCACGGCGCGGGCGATGGCGGGGCTCAGGCCGAGGATGTCGGGGATCTGGTGGGCGGGCATCTCGCACAGGTAGCGCAGCACCGCCACGTCCATCTGGTCGTGCGGGAGCCGGCCGATCGCATCGAAGAGATCGACAAGTTCGCTCAAGACGACCAGGTGGTCGGGCGACGTGTCGTGGACCTCGGCGGTGGAGAAGACCGCAGTGCGCAGGTCGGGGGCGCCGTCGGGGAAACGGTGGGCGCGCGCCATGACGCGTGAGCGCAGCAGGTGCCAGGCGTAGCGGTTGATGTTCTCGCTGGTGGCGGCCTGACTCCAGCACAGCCACAGGATGTCGAAGGTCTCCGCCACCACCCAGCGGGCGCGGTGCTCGGTGAGCAGGAAGGCGCGCGCGTAGGCGGTGTAGGCGTCGGCCACCGCCTCGGTGAACGCCTGGTGGGCTATCGGCGGGGCCTCCGGCTGCACAGCGACCTGCTCGATGCACTGTGCGATCCAGCCGGGCGGCTTCTCCGCCTCGCGTGCCGCCGCGCTCCACAGCCGGCGCATCGGCTGCACAGGCAGCCCCAACGCGCGGATCACACTGAAAGTGATCTCCCAGGCAGGGTAGTAGCCGTTGCCGCGCAGCAGTTCGCTGATACGGGTCTTGGAATAGCCGGAGCGGTCGACCAGGTCGCCCAAGGTCAGGCCACTGGCAAAGAGGAAGCCACGGACCGGCTCGAGCCAGGCCCGGTGCGACAGACCCGCATCCTCGGAGATCGGGGCCGGCTTGCGGCCCCGCTTGCCGTAGGCATCCGGCGGGGGCGGCTCGCCGGCGTCGGGGGACCAGATCATCGGGGCGGCTCCTGTCCGCCGCCTGCGGCGGCGGGCCCTGCGGGAGGCCCGGACCCGTCGGGCGCGGTCAGGGCCTGAACGATCTGCTGCACGAGCAGGCCCAAGGACGGGAGCAGAGCGGCCACGGCCGCGACCTGTCCCAGCACGGTCATCACCGTGCTCCACGTGAGGACCGCCACCAGAACGACAACGGTCACCACCTTCTTACTCGACATCGCATCGGATTTCTGTGAGCGGGATGCACATCAACAGCCCTCCCCGACAGCGGTGCTGAAGCGCCGTCAGGAAGGCGACGCCAGCATTACGCGCCCGCCCCGCACCCCGCCACGTGATCATGGACTTACGGAACAATGCGAGGAACGAGCCAGGCCCCGCTACCCCCCGCCACCCTCACCCCACGGCAAGAACGACAGATATTTCAACCCTTTGAGGGTGAAACGTCACTTCTGCCCACGCCCGGCCGCGCATGCCGCATCATGGAAACCTGGGGCGCCACTCGACGCCGCACCACCGTGCGGTCCCCTGTGCTGAAGAACCACCCAAGAGGGGACCGCACGGCGCCCCCTCCCCCAAACCCCGCACACGGGCACCAGCAGCGCGCCGCCGACCCCAGGGTCTTCACACGTGACGACAACCCGCTTCGCGACGCACTGCAGTTGGGACGCCGCCACTTCGACACCGTGGTACTCATGGGCCGCCCAACCTGGCCGCAACGCGAGCTCGTGGACCACTTCATCGTGCTCGCCGCCAAGCAACGGCACCCCCGTTGCCGAGACCCTCACCCACGGCGCGGTACCGGAAGAACGCCAAGAACATCCGCTCACCCCCGAGCAGAATGCCGCGCTGCTGCGCGAGCGGCACCTCACTTTCCTGTACCACCGCCCGTCCGCATTCCTCGGCATGATCACCGGCAGCCGCAGACTGCCCGCTGCCGAGCCCGAACCCGGCTTCGTCCACGCGGTCGAAGCCAACATGGCCGCCGCCCGCATCCCGCTCCTGGGGCACGTCCACGTCGGCGACCACGACCTGGCCACGCACACACGCCGCAGAGACCATGCAGACGTGGTGGCTGTCTCCCCACTCGACCCCGGCGTCGAACAGGCCGCGAAGACCATCACAGACCGCTGGTAGCCACCCGGGGCTGCGGCAACCGCTCGGTCGCTCATCTCGGCCCGGCCTGTTGAGGGGGGCAGGACCATCAACATCATCGTCGGGGTGGGTGGCCAGTGGCATGCAGTGCGTGTCCCGGGCAGATACCAGCGCCGCGCGGCGGTAGCGTCCGGGCACCGGTCTGCGAAGGACTGGACCGTGTGTCGGAGCTGTCCCGGATGCTTCGCGGCACCGACAGAGGGTGTGGGGCACCCACTTCGCGCCCTTGTTGACCTTCCAGACGCGCATCGCGTGGTGATCCAGCCGACCGGGCGGCGACGAAGGAATCACCGTGCCCGCCTCGTTGCGCCGTCAGGCCGCCCGCCTCCGCGCCTCCTACACCAGGGAGACTCCCTCCCTCGCCGCCCCCGGCATCGCCCGCCACCGCCACAACGCTCCCGCCACGGGCATCGGCTTGGGCCTCGACGTCTGCACCGCTGCTCAGCGGCGGCTGCGCGCGCTGCTGGCCCTGGGCATGTTCAACCACGGTCCCTCCAGCCTGTGGCCACGCCACGTCAGCCTTGCCGATATCACCCGCTACACCCTGGTCATCTCCCCCCGCTACGACGACCTGGTGATCACCGCACGGGCCCCCTACAACGTGGCCTGCTGGCTGGTCGGACGCGACAGGCTCCCGCAGATCGGGCTGCCCGGGCTGCGGGTGGAGAGCTCATACGACGAGGGATGGCGCCTGCGTCACCTGCCCACCGGCGCCACCATGACCGTGACCGGAGACCACCACGGCCGCCTGCAAGGCCCGACTGATCCAGACAGCAACTACTCCCGCCTCTGGACAAGCAACATCCCAGTCAGCGACGAGGAACACACCACCCTCAACGCGCTCCCCCACCTCACCGCCGACACCGAGACCCTGCTCGCCGCGCTGACCATACGGCTCTGCACCCACGCCCCAGACGCCGGCTGGGACATCGGCACATGGTTCAACGACCTCACCGACCGGCCCGACCGCGGACACGCCCACCACCGCCGCCTGTCCGTCGAAAGCGACCAGTGCACCCTCCACTGGGACTCCGACCCCCACCCCGAAGACCTCCAAGCCGCTCTCACCGACCCCGTCATCGGGCTAGCCGGCGCCACCAGCCACCCGACCCGTGGCGGATGGCTCCTGCACTACGGACGCGCCTGCCTCACGGCCCATCCGGAGGCGTACAAGGCCTGACAACTGTGAGTCTCTACCTGGCTGGTCCGGGACCGGCTGGCAGGGTTGGCGTCGGTCGCCTCGTCGCTGTCGTGACTCGTGACAACAATGGCCCCAAAGGTGCCTTGCTAATGAACTGTCCAACAGCGGCGGACGGCCGGCGCCGACCCGGCCCACCTCGGTGGCCTGATAAGAAGCCTGCCCGACCCCCAAGGGGCCGTGGCCCATCACAGTTCTGCCTCGAAGTGACCTCTCCCGGGCACGGCGTCGGTCCGCAGCGACCGTGATCACCGTCTCCCGGAGAGGAATCCCGATCGCGTGAACACCATTGTCGCCCACGCGCATTCGTTCGTCATCGGCGTCGACACCCACGCCAAAACCCACACCTACGCCGTCCTCGCCGCGAACGGTGAGCACCTGGACACGGAGACATTCCCCAACACCCACGCCGGCAGGGCTCGTGCGATCAGCTGGGTCGGACGCCGCACGGGCGGGGACCTTGGCGCCCTCTGGGTGATCGAAGGCATCGGCAGCTACGGAGCCCAGATCGCCCGCCAGAGCGCACTCGCCGGCTACCAGGTGGCCGAAGCCGCCCGCATGGGCCGCGGTGGGCGCCGCGGAGTCGGCAAGTCCGACCCAATCGATGCCCGTCGCATAGCCGCCGCCGTGCTTCCCCTCCCCGAAGAACAGCTGCGCAACCCGCGGATGGATGAGGGGATCCGGGCGGCAGCGCAGGTCCTCCTCACTGCTCGGGACGGGCTCACCGGCGAGCGAACCAGGGCTGTGAACGCCTTGACCGCCCTCGTGCGCACCTCTGACCTCGGCATCGATGCCAGACGTTCCCTCGGTGCCAAGAAGGTTGGCGAGATCGCTCGTTGGCGCCCCCGCGAGGAAGACCTCGCCACCGCGACGGCCCGCACCGAGGCAGTCCGCCTTGCCAAGAGGATCCTCGTCCTCGACGCAGAGATCACGGACAACATGAACCAGATAGGCGAGCTGGTCGGCGCCAGCCCTGCCGCCGAGCTGCTTGAGGAAATTGGTATCGGCCCCGTCACCGTTGCCACCATCTTGGTCGCCTGGTCTCACCCAGGGCGGATCCGCAACGAGGCCGCGTTCGCCGCCCTCGCCGGAGTGAGCCCGCTCCCCGCCTCCTCGGGCAACACCACCCGCCACCGGCTCAACCGCGGCGGCGACAGGCGTCTCAACCGCGCCCTGAACGTCATCGCCATGGTCCGCATGGTGCATCACCCTCAAACCCGCGCCTACGCCGACCAACGACGCACCGAGGGCAAGACAGACCGCGAGATCCGCCGCTGCCTCAAGCGATACCTCGCCCGACGCTTCTATCGCCACCTCAACAGCGCCGCTGCGGCGATTGGGGTTGACGGGATATAGAAGCTTCGATGGAGTGCCAGCCAGGTTCCGCTGGGAGAAGCCGATGCTGCTATTGAGGCTGAGGGCCTGGCAGATCCAGTGCTCGGCGTCACGGAGCTCGCCGCGGTCCAGTTCCTGATGCGGCCGTGCCATGACGGTATGGGTGGATCCTGGGTTCGTTGCGCGTGCCCGTCAGCCGTGCTTGGCTCGCCCGATGGACTTTCTGTTGACGGCGAGTGGCCTGCGCAACGAGACACTGCGGGATGCGCTGCGGGACATGCTGGGAAAGCCGTTCGGATCGGCGAACGTCGTGTTCGTTCCCACAGCATCAGTCGCCGAGCCCGGGGACCACGGGTGGTTCGTCGAGGACATGAACCGGCTGCACCGGCTCGGCTGGCGGGAGTTCGACGTCCTGGAGCTGAACGGCCTGCCCCGGCAGATGGTGCTCGACCGGCTGCTCCACGCCGACGTCATCTATGTCGAGGGCGGCAGCCACTACCACCTCGCGCGCAGCATCACCGGCAACGGCCTGGCCGACGGCTTCCTGGAGGCGCTGGAGAACCGGGTCTATGTGGGGGTGAGCGCCGGATCAATGATCTTCAGCCGGAATCTCACCGCACACTCCGCCGACGTCATCGGGGACACCACGGACCTCCACGTGCTCGGCGCGACGACCGTGGAGCCGCCGTTCGGCCTCTTCGACTGGTATCTCAAGCCCCACCTGTACTCGCCGGATTTCCCCGAGCGGGACGACGCCTGGGCTGACCGCATCACTGCGCGGGCGGACTTCCCGATCTACTTCATCGACGACGAGACGGCCGTTCGCGTCAGGGATGGCAAGGTGGATGTCATATCTGAAGGGCGGTGGCGGTTCCGTCCGTGACTCAACGCGTGGTGGGGAGCCCCGGGATCGCAAGACCGAACCGGACTGTACACATCGGTCCGGTGCCGGGGATGCGGGTGTGTGGCAGGCGTACCTCTGTCTTGATCACACTGCGCTGACCGGAAACCCATCTGCTGACTTGGGAGTTCCGCCGCAACCCTCTGAGCGCGGGCCCGGCTTCCCGGCCGGGCCCGGCGGCGCCCTCACGGCAGCCAGCGCCAGCGCTACTGTGGGCAGCCGCCGGAGCAGAGGGTGGTGAACTCTCCGGCTCCGGTGGGGAGATGGGAGGCTTCCCAGGGCAGCGGCTTGGTGGGTGCGGTGCGGCCGGGCTCGGCTGCGGAGGCGCCGGATACGAAGCCCATGGTGAGTGCCACGGCGGCCAGCAGGCCGGCGGACAGACGAGCAACCGTACGCATGAGTGTCTTCCCCCTTGACTTGAAGCCGGGCGGCCAGGTCAGGCCGCCCTTGCTCCCATCCTCGCTCCCCGTCGGGCTCACCTGCCATACGCCGACTGTCCGCCTCCGCCGTTGTGCCGTCCGGACGGCACAACGCTAGACGCGGGCACTGACAACGGGGCGGTGCCGGCCCGGCCAGTGCCGCCTTCAGGGTGCCCTGTCCCGGAGCACCGGAGTGTGCGGCGGGTCAGTGACCAGGGTGCTGGGAGTACGTACGGGCGGCGTGCCGGGCGGCGGTGATCGTGGGCGCGTTACGGCGGGCGGCGAGCCAGGCCAACGACGAGGCGGACGGGGCCAGTCCGGCGACGTCCACGTACCGGACGCCGGGGCGGGGGAAGAAGTCACGGGCGGCGGCGGGGAGGAAGCACATGGCCTCGCCGGCGGCCACGGTGTGGAGCAGCGCTTCCATGTCGGGGACGACCGGCCCGTACTTCACGGGGCTGCCGTCGGGGCGTGGGTCCACCGCCCAGAAGTCCCGCCACACCCGCGGTAATCGCTGTGGCATGCGGACCACGGGACGGTCGGCGAGCTGCTCCAGCGCGACCCGCGGCAGGGCCGCCAGGGGGTCGTCGGCGGGCAGGCAGGCCACCCGTGGTTCGGAGGCCAGGTGATGGGTCTCTATACCGTCCGGAACGGGCGGGCGCAGGAAGACCACATCGACTTCCTGACGGAAGAGTGCATCGATGTGGTCGACGAAGTTCGGAGTGACCACCTGGATCTCCATCCCGGGTTGCCGTTCCTTCAGAATCCGCAGGACGGCCCGCGTGTGCGGCATAGCGGCCTCGGCCCCGATGGTTCCCACAGTGAGCCTGGCGGAGAGCTGACGGGACTGCGCACCGGCGACACGGCGGAGCCGGTCGATGCCCGCGACGGCCTTCCGGGCTTCGGGAATCAGCGCCTCTCCGGCCGTGGTGAGTTCGACCGTGCGACTGGTACGGCGGAAGAGCTGCACCTCCAGCCGCCTCTCCAGGTCGCGGATCTGCTGGCTGAGAGCGGACTGGGAGATGAACACGCGCGCCGCGGCGCGGCCGAAGTGCAGCTCCTCGCCCAGCGTCAGAAACAGCCGTAACTGGTGAACGCTGGGTTCCGCGACGCCCACAAGTCTCGTTCTGGCCCCCCTGCCTGGCGCCATAACGTCCTCCTTATCGTGTGGCGAGGAATCTCCATGATCGAACCCGCTGACAACCATGGCGCCCTCCTGCATCCTTCTGATGTCGCCCGAAGCGCCGGAGGAACCGGCGGACACGGGCGATGTCCTCCCAATGTCCGCACGACGGCAACAGGCACTGTCTGCCGGGCATCTCGCATGTCGCACGTGTTCCTCCGGCACCCCGTGCCCCGGCCTCGACACCGGTGCTCGCCACGGGAGAAGAGCATCACCAGCTGGACATCGTTCCGTTGGACCAGTCGTCAAGGAGTTTCATGGGTAAGAAAGTCAGCAGTCCGCTGCGCATCGCCGCGGCCGTCCTCAGCGCCGCTGCCCTCGTCGGCACGGCGCTCACCTCAACCGCCCAGGCCGCGCCCGCGGGAGACGTCTCCGCCATGGCATGCGGCTACTACGAGGCGGGGGGCACCGCCTACTACGGCCACTGCGGCACCAATCGCATCATCATCGAGATCGATCTGGACTGGACCACGACCGAACGCTACCAATGCGTCGGACCGGGTGAGACCAACCTCGGCAGTACCGACGACATCGACTTCGCCCACTACGTCGGGGACTGCTGACACACAACGACAGTCCGCCCAGGCGGTCGACACCGCCACAGGACACAGCGGAAACACCGCGGTGCCATATGCATCACCGCACGTGCGGACCGGGGAGGCGGACATGCCGACGCAGGCCGCCCGCCTCCCCCACCCGGCCGCACGGCACGACCACCACCGACCACGGCAAGAGGTTAGGTTTCGAGGACCAGTCATGCGCGTTCGTACCGTGAGCATCGCCGCCGCCTCCGCCGCCTTCGCGGCGGTCTTCGCCTCCGCGCCCAGCGCCTCGGCCGAACCGGACCCGCCGGGCTGCCCCCGGGGCTATTTCTGTGCCTGGCAGGGTCCGGACCGCACAGGCCCCATGGTGGTCAGGACCGCGGGGAACTGGAGCGGGTGGGCGTACTACCAGTCGTTCTTCAACAACGGCTACCCGTCCCCCGGTTACGACCACGTCGACATCCACTACGACTGGCAGGGGCTGCAGGACAAGTTCTGCGTCTACTACAACCCCGGCCCCGGCACGTACAGCGGCAATGTCTCCCCAGGCGTCGTGATCACGGGAGTCACGTGGCGCGGGGAGTGCTGACGCGCGGCCTGACTGACGTCACGAGGCCTCTGGCGGCGCCGTGCCGGGCAATCAGCGCGAGCGACGCCACCACTCTCCCCCGGCCCACTGAGCCGCGGTGGCCTGAGGCGATCACCACCCGGATCGGGATCAAGGTTTCCAGGTGCGCAGGAAGGAGGTGATCCGGCCTGCAGTGCAGCGCGGGTTGTTCAGCTCGTGGGCGAGCGCAGTGAGTTGTTCGCGGGTGGGGTTGACGGGGATGTTGCTGGCCTCGAGGTACATAACGGCGACGGCGCAGGCGACGGTGAGGTTGGAGCGCTCCAGCCAGCGGCAGCGGCCCAGGGTGTGCACCAGGGCGGCGGCGCGGGCGTAGGCGCCGTCGTAGACAGGGGTGTCGAGGAGTTCGCCGCGGTGGCGGGCGACGGCAGCGATGGGGACGCCGTAGTCGTCGACGCTGGGGTCGTGGTGGCCGGCCCGTTCCGCTACTTCGAGGATCCAGGATTCGTCGACGTGCAGGATCACGCGGCGGCGCCCGACTGCGGGTCGGCGTACGGGGCGTCGAGCTGCCGCTCCAGATCGTCGAGGAATGTGCCGTGCTCGTCGATGAGGCGCTGGGCGGCCGCCATGCCAGCGGCGCGGGCGCCCGTGGTGTCCTCGATGATGAGGCGCTCCACGTACTTGTTGAAGTCGAGCCGACGGGCGTGCGCGGCGGCCTTGCCGGCCGCGAGGACGTCCTCGTCCAGCCGGACCTGTGTCTGCTTCTTCGTGGAAGTCACACCATCATGGTAGCAGGGTGGTAGCAGTCCAGGGCGCACCGCCGGGCCGTGGAGGCAGCGATGTCCCGTACGTCTCGTCGAAGCAGTCGTAATGCTCCTGGAACCACCACTGCCACAGCCGCAGCAGCCCGAGGGACGCGACCATGGCGGCGTGGCCGAGCGCGTTGTCCGGCGGGCCGCTCGGAGTGGGCGGCAGCGGCACCTCGGCCACGAGTGGGCACGCTGGCCGCCTCGGAGCGCCATGAACCCCGCATGCGACCGCACCCAGGAGCCGCTGGTCAGCCTGCGCGCGGCCGTGATCCTCCTACTGGCCGTCCATGTTGCCGTCTCTGCGGCAGTGCTCACCCTTCTCTCCGGCAGCCCGTGGCCCGCCGCCGTGTTATCGGCTGACCTCCACCGTGGGGTGGCCGAAAGGCCGCCGTTGCGCAGACTCCTCCGCATACCCCCACAAGAACGGCGGGCAGAGTCGTCCAATACGACAGCCGCAAGGGGGAGTTGGATGTCACTGGACTGGGGGATCACCGTCACCACTGTGGGCGGGGTGGCCGCCACGCTGATCGGCGTGGTGACCGGCACAGTGCTCAGCAGCCGCAGCAACCGCATGCACTGGGCACGCGACCAGCAGATCGCCGCCTGCTCGGCGATCGTCGCCGAGTCCACCCGGATCCAGCTCGCGCTGCGCCGCGCCTGGAAACACGGTGATCCCGTGGACTGGGTGGCCTGGAACGTCGCGCTGGGCACCATCTGGCTGGTCGGCAGTCCCGCAGTAGTCGATGCCGCCGCGCGCGTCGACGAAGTGTTCTGGGAATGCAGCGACCAGTTCATCCGACAGACCGCATCGAATGAGCATGTCTGGGGGGAGGCGAGGGACCGCATGGAAGCAGCACGGCTGCACTTCATCAACACCGCGCGCCGCTACGTCGATCCCCAACGCGCCCGCCTCACCCAGACACCCGTCAGCAGGCCGCCCCGACCGAGCACCGCCGGCCGCACCCGCGGCCCAGGACCGGACAGCACCCCTGCACCCGGCACCGTGTGACCGCCACCCGCGGGGTGTCGCCCGCGCCGCTCTGGCCGCGAGACAGTCGTGTCAGCAAGCTTCTCTGCGACGAACTCCGAAGATTCTTTTCTGGGTATCTATGCAGTTCAGAGCGGCGCATGGCCCGTTGATGCTCTCGCTGGGACCCATGGGGGTGGAGAACTTTGCGCTGGCCGACGTCTGTCTCTGTGAAGCACTGAGTGCGCCCGGACCTCTCGTCCGGTGGGCCGGGTCAATCAACCGGTCCCGGGGCGCTCGACGGCATGGTGGTGCTCGCCGCGGGCGGGGCCGGGGCGGTCGGGCACGCGGTGATCCAGCTCGCCCGGTGGGCCGGCGCCACCGTGATCAGCACGATCAGCGGCCCGGAGAAGGCCCGGCTGGCCACCGCCGCCGGGGCCCACCACGTGATCAACTATCGCGAGGGAGACCCGGTCGCCGAGATCCGCAAGATCGCCCCGGACGGCGTCGACATCGTCGCCGAGGTGGCGCTCGGCGCGAACCTCGCACTGGACCTGGCCGTGCTGCGGACACGCGGCACGATCTCGACCTACGCCAACGACGGTGGCAAGCCGGTCGAACTGGACGTGATGCAGAACATGGCGCTGAACACCCGCTTCCAGTTCCTGGTGCTCTACACGGCCGGACCGGAGGCGCGCGCCGCGGCCGCCGAGGACGTCGTCGCCGCGATCCGCGCCGGCGCCCTGCCGGTCGGCGAGGAGCACGGCCTGCCGCTGGTCCGCTTTCCGCTCGACCGCACCGCCGACGCGCACCGGGCGGTGGAGAGCGGTGCCGTCGGCAAGGTCCTGGTGGACGTCACGTCGTGACGCCCAGCCAGCCGCCGCGCGAACAAAGCGCCACCGCCACCTCACCGCGCAACGGGTCATGTCGGCCGTCCTCCATGCCACCTGGCCGCAGGGCAGACGCTGCCTACACGCAGCTCCGTGACGACGTCGAGGCCGCAGTGGCTTCCCAATGGAGAAGTCAACCCTCGCGAGTCACGTCGGCTGGCTGGGGTTTCCCCGCCGGATGGTCTGCACGGCGAGCACCGGGTTGATGGGTTCAACGAGTTGCTCGACGGCGACCGACACGAGGTGGGCTGGGGCATCGCCGTTGAGTAACGCGCTCACATACTCGAGGGCCTGCGCCGGGGATAGCACCGGCAGCCTCTGCCGTAGGGCGCGCACGGCATGCATACGCCCGCGCGTGGCGGCGACTTCGCGTATCTCATCGTGTAGATCGTGTACTGCGGTCCGGATGGCCAGCCCGCGGATGCGAGCACGGTAGTCCGCCTCCCACTCCCCGCCCAATGCGGAGACGACTCCGATCTGGTGCAGCCCTCCGTCGACGCGGTCGACCAGATATGGTCCATTGCCGGCCAGCATGGCACCGCGGTTCCGCGTGCGCACGAACTCCTCGGACTGCCAGTAGACGATCCACACCAACTCGTGCTCCTCGACATCCACCACAGTCACGCGCGTCAAGTCCACGCCACGAGCCGACCACCTCTGGTACTCGCGGTCCAGCTCTTCCTCGACGATGCGAACCGCGGCTTCTCGCTCAATCACGCGTGCAGCATCCCCTACGGCCCCTCCGCCGACGAGTAGTTTTCCGTGCTCGCAGCGAGCGAGGTGAGCGCCAGTGAACTACGCAAACATCTCCCGACGGGACCACGTGGCTATGAAGGCGGAGAGGCTGGAAAGAGATCCTCTTTCCAGCCTCTTCCAACGGCTAACAACCGTATCGGGACTGCACACGGGGCCGTGGCCACCACAGCCTCGGCCCCTGATCCCGCGCGCGTCGTTGAGGCTGCCGCCTCTAGCCGCCTACCTGGTGGCAGGCGTTACTTCAGATCCGGCGCTCATAGGCGCGGATCTCGGTGGCGATGGCGGCGTAGTCGGCGCTGTCGGGGTCGCCATGGAGCTGTAGGACGTCGTGGCCTTCAGCAGTGAACTCGTAAGTGACCTCGTGCCAGTAGTTCTCCTTGTAGGGGTCGTCGACGAGCGTTTTGAGGGCGCCGAGGTTGTAGGTGACGCGGGTGGAAGCCTCGCCGTTGACCTGGATCCAGAACTTGGCGTCCTTGTTGAAGTCTCCGCCGTTGTTGTGGCCGGCCCGCATCTTGACGGTCACGCGACAGCCGGGGGTGGTCAGGAGTTCCTGCTGGATCTCGCCGGCCTGGTTGCCGTTGAAGTTGACGGCCTGGGACATGTTGCCCGTCCTGGCGAACGCGGAGCTGAAGATGTCGATGTTGCCGCTGGTGACCGCCCAGCCGTCCAGGCTGGGGTTGCTTTCTACCCGGAGCCACTCGCCGGTGACGTGCGGGCCCAGGAAGCGGGGGTTGGCCACGTGCAGTTCCTGGCCCAGGCCGGTGTAGTAGGCGTTGGGCTTGGCCTGCGGGCTGTCGGACAGGTCGACGACTTTTCCTTGCTTGGGCACGCTGATGCCCTTTCCGTTGAGGAGGGTGTCCTCGTCGGCGTCGCAGGGGCACGACAGGCGTGCCGTCAAGGAGCGATCTCGTGTGTCGCAGTGGGCTTCACCGCCGGGCACGCTATTACCCAACAGCCGGTAAAGCTTGTCTCTAACGGCAGATCAAGCCCTGGTGAGGACAGTCGGAATGCTTCGCTCCTTGAGCGAACCGACGGATGTACCGATAGGCAATCGCGGATGCCCTTGATCGGCGAGTTGGTCGCCGGGGCGATCGCCTGATCAGGTGACCGAATAGCCCGAATGACCCTGATTCGCTCGGGTGCGGGTGCGGACCTTTCACCTTCGATGGCGCACGCTCAGGAATCGCTGGCACAGGACAGTGTGGCTGTCCTGTGCCAGCAGAGCCTGAGCTTGTCCTACCGTTCTAGGGCCTGTCCGATAGGTCATGTGACTTGGCGGGTTGCCGCCTTACGGCCTCACCTGCGATTGACCGTGGCTGCTGCACCCTGAGGCCCGAGGGTTAGGGTCGTGGCTGATCATTGTCACTGACGAGGGGGCTCCGAGGATGAGCGGGATCGTGACGGCAGTCAGCAGCAACGGCGAGTACTCGTTCACCAAGCCGAACCGGGACAGCATCACGCTTCTCGCCGGGCTCGGCGTCGAGGGTGACGTACATGCCGGCGTGACGGTCAGGCACCGCTCGCGGGTTGCGCAGGACCCCACCCAGCCGAACCTGCGCCAGGTCCACCTCATCCATGAAGAGCTCTTCGCCGAGGTCAGTGCACAGGGATTCAAGGTGGTGCCCGGTGACCTCGGCGAGAACATCACCACCCGCGACATCGATCTGCTCGGCCTGCCGGTCGGTACGCTGCTGCGCATCGGCGACGATGCAGTGCTGGAGGTAACCGGCCTGCGCAATCCCTGCCTGCAGATCGACAACTTCCAGGACGGGCTGCTGAAGCAGGTTGTCGGCCGCGATGAGGCCGGGAATATCGTCCGCAAGGCCGGAATCATGAGCATCGTGAAGGAGGGCGGCGCGGTGCGGCCGGGCGACACGATCAAAACGGAGCTTCCCAGCGGGCCACATCGGCCCCTGGAGCGGGTCTGAGGTCTCTCCACTGGCAGGCCGTGACACGGCATCAGCTGCGGGGGTTCTTGTGGTGTGAACATCAAGCATGCCCACATGGCCATGTCGCATCCTGCCTTCTGCGGCCTCTCGCGCCAGCATCTCGGCGAGTTGATCGAAGAACTCGCGCCACGCTGGGAAGCGCGTTGTGAGTCCGTTCGGCACGAACGGCGCCGAGTCACTCGGCGCCGGCAGGGCGGGCGGAGCGGGACCGAAGTACGAACTGGTCTTCATCGACCGCGTCTTGGCGACCCTTGTCCACTTGCGAACTGGCCTGTCTCACGAGGCACTGGCCGTAATCTACAAGGTGGGCTCCTCCACCATCGGCGAGATGCGCCCGCTGCTTGCCGAGCGTGGGTTCGCGGCGCCTGACCGGCCTGGTATTCGGCTGTGGACTATGGCGGACGTGTTCGCCTATGCGGCGGCCGAGAACGTCACATTGCGAATCGACGGCACCGAGACCCAGGTCCGCCGCCCGAAGGCGCACTGTCCCGGGCGCCGGGCCTTCATCTCCGGCAAGCGCAGGCAAAACACGATCAAGACCACCACGATCAGTGACCAGCAGGGCCGCACCCTGTGAAGATCCACCAACCTGAAGTAGCTGGTCGCAGGGCTAGTGTGGGTGAGTAATCTCGTGCTCGTACTGGTCGGGGGCGGTTATCCTGCGTCAAGATCGTCTGACGTCTGTGGTCGCCGGTTCCGTGGATCTGTCCGCGGGGATGGGACGGGGTTCCGTACGATCCGGCAGATGGCCGGGAATCTGGATCGCTGACCAGCTCCGGCAGCATCCCACGGTGAAGGCTGACGTCGACGAGGGGTACCGGGGCCTGGCCAGCGAGTTCCCCGAGCAGATCAGCGCACCGCCAAGAAGCGGAAGGACCTCGACAACGCGCCGCTGACCGAACGAGAACGTCACCACATGCACCACACGCTCACCCAACTCGGGAGCCATCTGCTCACCGGAGTGCTAGTGGGCTGAGTTGGCGTCACACGCTCTCCAACCTGATCCAGGGGATGGGGCGCAAAGTACCCGTCGGGCTGTCCGGCGTCGGCAAGTCGCACAGGAGGTGCGCGGCGACTTCGAGGGCCGCCACACCACCACCCACCGCGAACGCGTCCCGCTGCCCGACGGGGGCCTGCTCGTCGACACCCCCGGCATGCGCGGCCTGGCCGTGTGGGACGCCGACGAGGGCATCGACCGCGCCCTTCAGCGACATCGAGCAACTGACCAGCCGGTGCTGCTTCCGGTTCTGCACCCACGGTGCGGAACCGGGCCGGGCCGTGCGCGGCACCGCCACCGAGGGCGAGCTGGATGAAGACCGCCTCGGCGGCTGGCACAGGCTGCGCCGCGAGCAGCGCATACTCGGGCTGCGTCAGGGCGCCCGCATCCGCGCCGAGGACAAACAGTGCATCCGCTCCCGCGCCCTGACGGAACGCCCGCACCGCCGGGCCGGCCCCGGGGTCCGGCATAGCGTTCACTCCCATTCATTGCAATGAATGAAGCAGGTGCTGTTGCATTAGATCCAGGGTTGTTGCAACGATTTCTTGGCTTCCACCTGCATCGATGGTGAATATTCGCAACGATTCTGTTGCTAGATTATTGAATGCAACGTAGCGTTTCCTTCATCAGAAACGACGAGCCGAAGGGTCACACCATGAAGCAGTACGCCACCTCCGCCCCCATCTCCGTCGTCCTCGACATCCCCGCCGGGCGCATCCGCCTCGTCGCGGCCGACCGCACCGACACCACCGTCGAGGTCCTGCCCGCCGACGCCGCCAAGAGCCGCGACATCAAGGCCGCGGAGCAGACCGAGGTCACCTTCGGCGACGGCGTCCTGCGGATCGAGACCGCGGCGGCGAAGAACCGGGTCCTCGGGCCGTCCGGCTCCCTCGAGGTGACCATCCAGCTGCCTACCGGCTCCCGCGTCGAGGCGAAGGCGGCCGACGCCGAGTTCCGCAGCGCCGGACGCCTCGGCGACGTCACCTTCGAGGGCGCGCACGGCACCGTCAGGCTCGACGAGATGGCGAGCGCCCGCCTCACCCTCCTCGCCGGCGACATCGTCCTCGGCCGCCTGGGCGGCCCCGCCGAGATCAGCACCCACAAGGGCGACCTGCACATCACCGAGGCCGTCCACGGCACGGTCACGCTCGCCACTCAGTCCGGCGACATCGCCGTCGGCGCCGCCCGCACGACCTCCGCCGCCCTCAACGCCCACAGCGCCTACGGCCGCATCGACAACGCGCTGCGCAACACCGACGGCGCCGCCGCCGGTCTCACCCTCCACGCCACCACCCAGCACGGCGACATCACCGCCCGCAGCCTGTAGGCCCGTAAAAGCCCCTGACGCCCCGCCAGAAAGGAGCGCGCCCATGACGTCGCCACTCGCACACAGGCCCGGGCCGGCGACGCCGGCCGGCCCCGGCCCCCTCGCCTCGTTCCTGCGGTTCGTGCTCTTCGGCGGCGGCGTCGGAGTCCTCTCCAGCTTCGCGGTGCCGCTGCTGGCCGGGGCCCTGCCCTGGGCGGTCTCGAACGCGGTCATCACCGCCGCCTCCACCCTGCTGTGCACCGAACTCCACGCCCGCTACACCTTCACCCAAGGACGCGGCGCCGGCTGGCGCGAGCACTGGCAGTCGGCGGGCTCGGCCCTCGCCGCCTACCTGGCGACCAGCATCGCCGTGTACGCCCTGCATCTGGTGCAGCCCTCCCCCGGACTTATGACCGAGCAGATCGTCTACCTCAGCGCCTCCGGCCTGGCCGGCACCGCCCGCTTCGCCGTCCTGCGCCTGTACGTCTTCGCCGCCCGCCGCAACCAGGCCGCACCGCCCCTGAAACAGCACAGGACGGCGGCCGTCCCCGTCCTGGCTGCCTAGGTTCTGTCTGGCGGATCACTGATTGAGATGTGCGACGTTGCTTGTTTGACTCTCGGGCGACCCGAGACTCGCAAAATGGTCCCGTGCTGAGCATCGGGAGTTTTTCGCTGGTCACCGGTCTGTCGATCACCGCGTTGCGGCATTACGACGATGTCGGGCTACTGAAACCCGCCTACGTCGACCCCGACACCGGATACCGACGGTACCGGCCTGACCAGGTTGACGAGGCGCGCCTGTACGCGACGTTGCGCCGCATCCAGGTTCCCGTCGATGCCATGCGCGCGGTTGGCGAACACGGCGTCGGCACTGTGCTTGCCGAGCACCGTGAACGCCTGCAAGCCAGAGCCGACTCGCTGACGAAGCTCATCGAGACTGTCGATCGCTACATGGAGAAGGGGCTACCCGTGAAGACCCGCCGAATTAGCCAGGTCACCATCGTGGCCGATGACCTGCCTGCGTCGGTCGCGTTCTACCGCGACGCCTTCGACGCCGCCTACCACCAGGAGATCAGCTCGTTCCAGTTCGGCACGTACCCTGACGACGACTTCTTCCTCTTGACGGTGGCCAGCCCCGAATCACACCCGTGGCCCGGCGGGCCAGCCAAATTCGGCCTGGGCGTCGAGGACATCGACGCCGCGCATGCGCGTGCGCTCGCCGCTGGCGCCGTGGAGATCGGCGCACCGGTCGACAGGCCGTGGAAGCCACGGTCGTCGACCGTGCAGGATCCCGGCGGCAACCACATCGACCTGTACCAGGCGTGAGCACTAGACCAGCGCCGGTGGTATTACACGAAAGGTCAGCAGGACGACACCACTCACCCAGTGATCCACCGGACAGAACCTAGTACTGCAACGGTGCTTGTTCTGATTGCTGGGCAGTTTTCAGGGGCTGTGTCCGCGTCGTTTGTAGTGGCTGATACGGGCTTGGTGTTGGCGTCGTCGGCGCCATGTCGACCAGTGCAGGATGT
>NZ_JBQQBS010000091.1:0-25976 GCF_052245395.1 Streptomyces sp. 4N124 | reverse complement strand
TCTCGGCGCCGGTCCGCGCATTTCAGCCCGTTGGGGGTGCCCCCTCTGGGGGAGTTTGAGGACGAGGCCGTTCAGGCCGAAGCGGGGGTCTGGGGGCGGCAGCCCCCAGGGATGGGACGGGTAGGGGCGGCGGGGGCGAAACACCGCGAGGCCCACCCCCACGCCGGGCACCCACACAGCAAACCCGCAGCTCACCCCCCACTGTCAGACCCACCCCCTATCGTGCGGAACCATGACGACCCTCCCGCGCCCGAGCACGGAACTCTCCGCAGACGACGCCCGCCGCCTCGCCCTCCGCGCCCAGGGCTTCATCGGCGCCCCCGACCGCCGATCCGGCGTCCGCGGCCTCCTCCGCCACCTCGGCGCGGTCCAACTCGACACCATCTCGGTCCTGGCCCGCTCCCACGAACTCATCCCGTACGCCCGCCTGGGCGCAGTAAGCCGCAAGACCATCGAGAGCGCCTACTGGACGCCCGGCCCCAAGGCCGCCCCTCCGGCAAAACCGCACGCCTTCGAATACTGGTCCCACGCCGCCTGCATCCTCCCCATAGAGGAGTGGCCCCACTTCGCCTTCCGCCGCCGCGCCTACCGCAACCGCCCGCACTGGAACCACCAACTCCCGGACGGCACCTACGACCAGGTGATCAAGCAGCTGCAAGCAGAAGGCCCCCTCACCGCCACGGAGTTGGGCGGCGCGAAGCGAACCAGCGAGTGGTGGGACTGGTCCGGCGCAAAGGTCGCCGTGGAGCGCGCCCTGATGCACGGCGAGGTGGTCTGCGTGGCACGCCGCGGCTGGAAGCGTGTCTACGACCTGGCCGAACGCGCGATCCCGGACACCCTGCTGCACGACGAACTCGACGACACCGAGTGCCTCCGCAGACTGGTCCGCCTCGCCGGCCAGTCCCTGGGCGTCGGCACCCGCGCGGACATCGCCGACTACCACCGCCTCAAGGGCGAGCAGGTCGATGCGGTGATCGCCGACTCGGGCCTGGTCCCGGTCACGGTCGAGGGCTGGGGCAAACCGGCCTGGGCCGACCCGGCGGCCCTGGAGACCCCTCCACGCGGCCGCCACCGCACCACGCTCCTGTCCCCCTTCGACTCACTGATCTGGGAACGGGCGCGCACCGAGCGGATCTTCGGCTTCACCCACCGCCTGGAGGCCTACGTCCCCAAGCCGAAGCGCGTGTACGGCTATTTCGCGATGCCGGTGCTGGCAGGGGGCCGCCTCGTCGGCCGCGTCGACCCGGCCCGAGATGGCCGCACTCTGGTGGCCAAGCAGGTCACCCTGGACGGCCCGAAGGCAGTCCCGGCAATCGCCCAGGCCCTGGCCGAGGCGGCGAGCTGGGTGGACTGCACAGACGTACGCGTGGAGCGCGTGGACGCCCCGGAACTGCGCGAGCCCCTCGCAAGGGAACTCACCCGCATACTGGCGTGATCGTCAGCGGATCTCGAGGATCTTCTCCCGCATCGCATACACGACCGCCTCCATCCTGGAGTGCAGCTGCAGCTTCTCCAGGATGTTGCGCACATGGTTCTTCACGGTGTTCTCGGAGATGAACAACTCCTTGGCGATATCGCGGTTGTTCATCCCCGTGGCGACGAGCTTGAGCACTTCCAGCTCGCGTTCCGTAAGCCGCGGCGCGGGCACCAGCCGACGCTCGTCGGTCCGCTGAATCATCGACTTGAACTCGGTGAGCAGCTTCGACGCCATGGAAGGGCTGATCTGCGACTGCCCGTCGGCCACCGCGCGAATGGCGGTGGCCACCTCGTCCGTCGAGATCTCCTTGAGGAGATAACCGGTCGCGCCCGCCTTGATGGCCTCGTAGAGATCGGCTTCCTCGTCGCTGATGGTCAGCATGATGATTTTGGCACTGGGGGCCACTTCCTTGATCGAGGTGCACGCCTCGATCCCGCCCCGCTTGGGCATCCGTACGTCCATCAGGACGATGTCCGGCAGCAGATCGGCGGCCTTGTCGACGGCCTCCGCACCGTCGCCCGCCTCCCCGACGACCTGGATGTCCTCCTCGGCCGCGAGCACGATCTCCAGACCACGACGGAAGAGTGCGTGGTCGTCCACGACCAGGACGCGGATCGGCTCCTTACGTGGTGAGCCCGTGTCCGGGCCCATGCCGTCGTCGGCGTCTCCGTCATGCATCGGTCCGAAGCTGTCCGCCATCGTTCCTCCCCCTGAAGGCTGTGGCTGGTCCTGTGCCATCGCCAACCCAAGGCAACGGCCCACCGGTTGGGCCGGTCCGGCCATGATTCCATGCCCGGACGACACTGAGGTGACAGAGCGGGGCGCGAAGTGGTCGCACACGGGTGCCCCTGGGGGCGCAGACGCGCTCCAGGGGCACCGTCAGGTGTGCCGGCCGGATGGGTCAGCCACCCAGCGTGCCGCCTGCCGCGGGGGATTGCGCCTGGGCGACCATCGGGTCGGTGTTGAGGTGGATGACGCCGTAGTCGTATGCGTGCCGCCGGTAGACGACGCTCGGCTCCTTTGTCTCGGAGTCGACGAACAGATAGAAGTCGTGCCCGACCAGTTCCATCTCGTAGAGGGCCTGGTCGAGGGTCATCGGAGAGGCGACGTGGGTCTTCTCGCGGACCACGAGGGGGCCTTCACCCTTCACTTCCAGCGAGCCGATCTTCTTGACGAGCACGCCGTCCGAGTCTTCGTCGTGGACGGTGTGGCCGTTCCCGTTGAGCGTCGCCGCACCCGGAACGTGGTCGGGGACCTCGGCTGCCGTGAGCCGTCGCGCGCCCCGGCGTGTGTGGCGCTTGTCGTGCTGCTTGCGCAGCCGGGCATCCAGCTTCTCCGCCGCCAGGTCGAGTGCCGCATACGGATCGCTGGCCGCAGCCTCCGCCCGGATCACCGGACCGCGGGAGCGGAGCGTGATCTCCACTCGATCCGATCGGTCGGCCTGTCGCGGGTTCGGCTCCTTGGACACCTCGACGTCGAGGCTGATCACCTTGCCATCGAGCTTCTGGATCTTCTCCAGCTTCAGCTTCTCGGCCACGTGCTTGCGGAACCGCTCGGGCACCTCGGTCTTGCGGCCCTTGACGACGATGTCCACGCAGAACTCCGTTCCCGGATCGCTCCGCTTCAGTGGCGGAGCGTCTCCCTTTTGCATCAGGCTCCGGTGAGGCCGGAACCTCGGACTCGGTGACGTCCACCTCCTCCTCCCCCGCGGGCAAGATCTCCACCCCGCCGGCCCGGGTGATTGCGCAAAACCCGCGGCACGGCATTCGGATATGCGAGGTATGGCCTGGGCCTTTCCCTCACAACCGAACATATCTCGCCTGGACGGATGTCGTCACCCTCTACCGCGGCGTACCTCCACTCAGGTGAATTGCTCCTCTCATAACCTGCAACGATGCATGTTCGCAGTCAGTTCCGGTTTATTTCGAAAGAATCCGGTGAGGCCGCGACCACAGCAGCGCAGATCTTGGCACCGGCCCGGCGCGGGCCCGCCATTCCCGGCACTCCGTGCCTTCTGTCCACTGCCTCGCCCATTGATCCAATCCTTCGTTCCTCTGTCCTTTCCCGAGGCGCCGCGGCATACACCGCCGTAGCCCTTCTTGCGTACGTTTCCGGCCCGTCCGCCCCGCTGCACCCAGCCGTCCCGTCCGCTCTTCCGCCGGCGGCCACTGCCGCTGTCGCCGCGCGCACGGCTCGCGCCGCCTCCGTCAGGGAGGCGCCCGTCGTCATCAGGTCGTCGACGAGCACGACCGGGCCCGCGGTGAGCAGGCCCGCGCCTCCGGAGGCCACCGCCAGCGCGCCCGCGAGATTGTCCAGCCGCTGCCGGGAGTTGAGCCCCGCCTGGTCGGCCACGACCCTTCGCTGCCGCAGCACGGCGACCACCCGCGCCGGCACTCCGCCCCGCCGCAACTCCCCCGCGGCGGCGAGTGCGATCCGCCGAGCCGGATCATGCCCCCGAGCCCGCACCGCTCCTCGCGCGGAGGGCACGGGAACGAGCAGCACAGGCCGGCTGTCCGCCGCCTGGTCGCTGGTCAGGCCCGCCCGCACAGCCCCTGCCAAGGCCATGCCCAGCGGTGCCGCGAGCGCCAGCGCGCCCCGCTCCTTGTGAGCGAGCAGCACCGCACGCACCTCGTCCGCGTACCGGGCGGCCGCGTGCACGGCCGGCAGCCCGGGCGGCTCCGGCACCGGCCGCACCCGGCGCGGTACGGCCCCGCTCAGCGCCGTACGGCACTCCGGGCAGAGCACCGTACGAGGCCGACCGCAGCCTCCGCACTGGGCCGGCAGCACCAGGTCGGTGAGGTCCTGCCACCACCCCCGCATGCCCACCACTGTGCCAACACCCGCGCCACGCGGCCACCCCTGTGGATAACGCACTGTGGATAACTCCGGACGCGGACTGGACGGCCGTATCACGGCACCGGGCGCAGCGCCGGAGCACACGCCCGCGGCATCGGAGAGCGCGCGGAGGGAGAACCGCACCGCCCCCGAAACCTCATCCCGGATAAACCGGCGCCGAGCCCTCCGTGATCACCTTCTGCCACTGGGCGCCCATCGGCAGGCGCACGATCCCGTCCTCCGAGTACGCCACGAGCGGCAGCCGCTCGTCCTCGGACGCGGCGATCTCCTTCACGCCGGTCAGAGCGGCGGGCGCCTGCCCTTCAGGTGTGGAGCCGTCGACGGCGGCGTACCGCATCTGCTGCACGCCACCCTCCTCGCGCCCGACGACCACCAGTCGGCTGTCGCCGGCCCAGGACATGGCGGTGACCTCTTCCAACTCCGGCGCCGCGGAATGCAGTCCGAAGACCGAGACGGCCTGGCTCTCGCCGACCTTCCCGCTCCGCTCGATCCGCCCGATGAGCAGGGACTGCTTGCCGCCCTTGTCGACCACGAGCGCGATCCGCACCCCGTCGGAAGCCACCCGGACGGATTCGATACGGCCGTCCAGCTCCGGCGTGTTCACCACGATCGGCGCGCCCGCGCCGTCCTCCAGCATCATCAGCCTGGAGTGGTCGGGGTCCTGGTCGGCCACCCACAGATCGCCCTGGCTGTCCCAGCTGGGCGTCGTCAACCGGTCCTCCACCGAGTCGCCCGCGCTGCGCAGCACGGCCTCCCCGAGGGAACCGCTCGACACCATCGAGCCGACGTACAACGACTTGCCGTCGGCGCTGACGGCAGCAGCCCTGTTCTCGTCGCGAGAAACCGCCGCCGACCGCAGCTCGACGCCACCGTCGCCCAGGGCGCCCGGCACCGCTTCGGATTGCTTGTCGCTGCTCTCGGCCGCCATCCGCACGAGCCGCTTCTTGCCGTCGACGAAGTACAGGTACTCGGCGCGCTTCACCTCACCGCGCGCGGCGACCGCATCGGCGCTGTCCTCGGTGAGCGTGCACAGTTGGGCGTCGCCCGACTTCAGCTCGACCTCGTCGACGGCGGGGGTGAGGTTCTGCAGGGTGAAGAGGATCTGGGCCGCCATCTCATTGCACTTGCTCAGCCCGACCCGCGCGGCCTTCTCGTTCAACGGCACGGTCAGCTTGTTCTGGTCGTCCGGCGTCAACGACATGACGCCCTTCAGCGCCGTACCCGACGGGAAGCTCGACCTGACAACCGACTTGAGCCACGTGGTCGGCCCGTTGAGCAGGGAGCGCACCATCTGCGTCATCGGGTCGACATGCCGTCGTACGTAGACAGGATCGGCGACGGCCGCAGGCTGCTGCACTACCGTCCCGGCCGCGGTGTTCGAGGCGAAGAAGTACTTGTCGACGGACGTGTAGTTGCGCTGGAAGTCCGACCTGCCCATGACGACGCCCGGCGGCAGGCCGTCGATGCGCCACTGCTTGGTCTTCTCCTCCCGCACGAGGTAGACCGTCTGGCTGTAGTTCCCGCGGGCGGGCGCATACGCCTGCTGCCTGTCCACCGCGGCGACCTTGGTACCGGCGAGCGTGAAGGAGAAGTAGTCGCTGTCCTCGCGGGGCCCCGGGTCGGGCGTGGTGTCGGGTGCGCTCGCGAGCACCGTCGTGGACATCTCCGGCCGCCACTTCTTCGCAGCCCGTGCGGTCAGGTACTTGCGCGCCGTCTCATAGTGCGGATCGTCGCTGGTCAGCGCCTCCAGGAAACCGTCCACGATCTGCTGGGGCTGAGCACCCTCGGAGGGCGGCATCGCGAAGACCCGCACCTGTGTGTCCTGGCGCGGGGTGGATTCGACGCCGCGCAGATCCCCGCTGTCGGGCATCGAGGCGCATCCGGCCAGCAGTACGCCGCCACAGACGGCGAACGCCACCGCGCGCACCGGCCGGCGCCGCGCGCCCCCCTCGCGGTCAGCGCCCACGAAATGCCTCCCCTTGCTGTTCCACGTCTTGCGACCCGGCGTCCGCACGGTCCGAGGACACGCCGCGCGGCCCGTCCTCAGCCGACGTGTCGCCCTGTCGTCGGGTGCCTGAAGTCGGCCGGGGCACCACGCGCGCGCCGTTACCGGGCAGCGCCGTCGGGTCCGCCGTCGGCGCCACGGCGGCCAGCCGCGGTGCGATCGACATCGTCGGCCGCTGCTCGCCCGCCGGCTGCGCCGGCACAGTTGCGGTCTTCTCGCCACCGCCGTGCGGCAGTCCGGCGTCGTCAAGTCCGCGATTGCGCCGCGAGTCCTTCGGCTCCAGCGGTATCGGGGAGCCCCGCAGCGGCTCGTCCGCGGTCCTCGGCAGCGTCAGCCGGAACTGCGAGCCGCCGCCCGGCTCACCCCATGCCTGCAACCAGCCACCGTGCAGCCGCGCATCCTCCAGGGCGATCGACAGTCCCAGCCCCGTACCACCGGTGGTACGCGCACGTGCCGGGTCGGCCCGCCAGAACCGGCTGAAGACGCGAGTCGCCTCGCCCGGCTTGAGCCCCACTCCGTAGTCACGCACCGCGACAGCGACCGCCCCGCCCGCCGCGGCGAGCTTGACGACGACGTCCTTGCCCTCGCCGTGCTCCACGGCGTTGACGACGAGGTTGCGCAGCACACGCTCCACCCGCCTCGCGTCCGCCTCCGCGACGACGGGCTGCTGGTCGCCGACGACCCGTATGTGCGTGCCCTTGCGCTCGGCGAGCGGCTCGGCACCGCTGACGACCCGCCGTACGACCTCCCTGAGGTCTATCGGCTCGGCCTCCAGCGCCGCCGCGCCCGCGTCGAAGCGGCTGATCTCCAGCAGATCCGCGAGCAGCGACTCGAACCGGTCCAACTGGTCGGCCAGCAACTCCGCCGACCGCGCGGTCACGGGATCGAAGTCCTCCCGCGCCTCGTGGATCACGTCGGCGGCCATCCGCACGGTCGTCAGCGGCGTCCGCAGCTCGTGCGAGACGTCGGACACGAACCGCCGCTGCATCCGCGAAAGGTCCTCCAGCTGCTGGATCTTCAGCTGCAGGTTCTGCGCCATCTTGTTGAAGGCCTCGCCGAGCCGCGCGATGTCGTCCTCGCCGGTGACCTTCATACGTTCCTGCAGGCGCCCCGCGGACAGCCGCTCGGCGATGCCCGCGGCCATCCGAACGGGGGTGACGACCTGGCGTACCACCAGCCAGGCAATCGCCCCGAGGAGAACGACCACGAACAGCCCGGCCGTCGCCAGCGTCCCCTTGACCAGGCTCAGCGACTTCTCCTCCTGGGTGAGCGGGAAGAGGTAGTACAGCTGGTACGGGTCGCCGTTCGGGTCGTTGACCTGCTTGCCGATGACCAGGGCCGGCTGGGCCTCCTTGTCGGTGTTGTAGATGATGCGGGTGTAGCTCTGGGCCGCCGCGGGGCTGGTGTCGACGCGTTCACGCAGGTCCTCGGGCACGCTGGCGAACGGGTCGACGTAACCCGAGGCGCGCGGTCCGCGCCCACCGCCGGTGTCGTCGCCCACGGGGAGCGTGACGACGTCGAAGGCGCCCTGGCCACCGCTGGACAGCGAGGAGACCAGATCGCTCATCCATTCGATGACGTTCTGCGCGGGACGGCCGTCCGCCGTGGTGGCGTCGTCGACGGTCCCACTCGCCGTCTCGTCGGCGTTCTGCTTGGCCACCGCGAAACCACCGGTGGCCTGGCTCTGCGAGGCCTTCACCTTGGCGTCCAGCAGGCCGTTGCGCACCTGCCCGATGACGACGAAGCCGAGCAGCAGGACCACGCCCAGCGACATCAGCAGCGTCGTGACGACGACCTTGAGCTGGATATTGCGCCGCCACAGCCGCATGACGGGCAGCAGCGGCCGACGCACCCAGCGCATGAACAAGCGCAGCACCGGGCTGCCCTGGACTCCACCCTGCAGCAGCCCACCCTCCAGGAAACGTCCCCAGCGGGAGCCCGCAGCCTTCCGGCCGACAGGCCGCCCCGCGCGGGCCCCGGGCTTGCCGGGCGCCGAAGCGGCACTGTCCCCGGACATGTCAGCTCGGCCCGGCCTTGTAACCGACACCACGGACAGTCACCACGATCTCCGGCCGCTCCGGGTCCTTCTCGACCTTGGACCGCAGCCGCTGCACATGCACGTTGACAAGGCGCGTGTCGGCCGCGTGCCGGTAGCCCCACACCTGCTCGAGCAGAACCTCGCGAGTGAACACCTGCCACGGCTTACGGGCCAGCGCCACCAGCAGATCGAACTCCAGCGGCGTCAACGCGATCGACTGCCCGTCCCGCTTCACGGAGTGACCGGCCACATCGATGACCAGGTCACCGATGGCAAGCTGCTCGGGCGCCGGCTCCTCGGACCTCCGCAGCCGCGCCCGGATCCGGGCCACCAGCTCCTTCGGCTTGAACGGCTTCACGATGTAGTCGTCCGCGCCCGACTCCAGGCCCACGACGACATCAACGGTGTCGCTCTTCGCCGTCAGCATCACGATCGGCACACCCGACTCCGCCCTGATCAGGCGGCACACCTCGATGCCGTCCCGACCGGGCAGCATCAGGTCGAGCAGCACCAGGTCGGGCTTGGTCTCACGGAAAGCAGCCAGCGCCTTGTCGCCGTCGGCCACAAAAGACGGCTCAAAACCTTCACCACGCAGCACAATGCCGAGCATCTCGGCCAGTGCGGTGTCGTCGTCGACGACAAGGACTCGTCCCTTCATAAACGACATCATCCCATTCTCATAACAGTGGCGAAGGCGGTGGTGAGGCAGGTCACTGACCTGTGACCTTAGTCGTACTGGACCGTCACTGTCTGCCCTCGTCTGCGGACGTTGATGTCAGCACTGATGTCAGCTCACTCAGTCCCGTCAGCCCAGGCGTCGGTGCACTTTTGCCCGGCCACTCTCAAGGCATGGTGACTGGGGAGCACCGCATGGCAGGCTACGTAGATCGACTATTGGGGGGCAGCATGGCCGATTTGGCGACATGGGTTGGTGCTGTCGGCGGTGTGGTTGGGGCGCTAGGCGGGCCGGCTGGCTTGTGGGCTGCCTACCAGCAGCGTCAGCAGATACGCCGGGATGCGCGTCGCCGGGAAGCCCTTCGGCATGCTCCGCCTCCATCGGTGTTGAGCGACCTCTTGGTCGTGAAGGCTGAAATCCGGGAGGTTCGCACGACGTATCGCGACAGCGCTTGGTGGGATTCCACCCCCGCCAAGGATTCGATCCGCAGGCTGGCCGAGGCTGAACCCGCCCTGGGAACCTCTATCGTCGCAGGTGTCATTGGCGTCGTCTTGGCTCGTTACAGTCATGCTTCTTCGCTGGTGGCAGCGCCTTACATGGATGAAGGCCAGCGCATGAGCAGGGTGGCGGGGCAGAGAGAAGTTGCAAACCGTCTAGATCAGAGCCTTGATCAGGCGATCCAGCAAGTACAGGACGCGATTCATGCGGCACAGGCGTGATCCTTCCCCGGCCCACCACTTCCCCCAGTTCCCATCCCGTCTGCCGTCGACCCACACACCGTGGAGCGGGCGTGGTTCATGGCGTCCAGGTGGAGCGCGCCACTGTACGAACGACCTGGACGCCATGGGCCGCGTCTGCTCGGCTCTGCCTGGGTCGATGGCGGACGGGATGGGAGCTCTTCACGCACGCCACTACTCGGCCGCCACTCGCGAACGGCGCCCCCGCCATCTCGGAGCCTGAGCGCCCCCGCCGGAGGCTGTTCTGACCGCAGATCTCCCCTCTGGCCGTGCCTACTTCTCATCACCTCAGCGCTCCACTGCCCGCAGGGTCCGGCACAGCTCCCAGCCGTCGCGCACCTGCTTTTGGATCAAAGCGTCTGTTGGTCTGTGGCGCACCGTGCGATCGGACCTGTCGGGCAGTGCCATCTTCCCCAGGTCGGGCCTCGTGGCTGTGGGCCATGGTTGGGGATCAGGCTCGGTCCGGTGCGTCGGCCCTTGGTGGGCCAGAGCGAAAAGCGTGATCACCCCGGGGCAACGATGGTGGCGCGGGGCCGGGGCCGGGGCGGCGCGGGCCGAAGGCATGAGCGCAGCCCCGAGCCCCGAGCCGCGCGCCGGCCCGCAGTGCGGGCCGGTGGTGTGTGATCAACGCAGTGGCGGCCGGAAAGCCGAATGGGGACACAGCAACCGGATGGACGAAGGCCAAGAGCCCCCATCCTGGATCCGTGCCGCCGGAGGACCGGTGGCCAAGGGGAGGGAGGCTCAGCCCTGAGGGGCTATGAAACATGGGGAAGCTGAGGAACCTTAGGGGTGCTGTCGACTCCTGTTATTCCAAGTGCGCGACGACTGGGAGCTGTGTCGGACCCTGCGGGCAGTGCACGGACGGGATTGTCCACCTCCCCCGCCGGAACGGCGGGGCTTGATGAGGTAGAGAAACCTGTAACAGGTGCTGCGCCGCCTGACCGGTCAATCAATGTTGTACTCGGCGGAGAGTTCGCGCCCGGCTCCAAGGAAGTCTTGGGCGTACTCGGTCGGCTCGCCGTTCTGGTCTGTGTACTGGTTGGTCATGGTCAGAGCCTGAGCACCGACTTCGGCTCCGAGCACCTCGGCAATGCCTCCGGGGACCGGCGCCATGGCGACTACGTCGCGTCGTCGAACTGCGCGACGGCCTGTCCGCTCTTCGATCAAGCCAAAGGTCATCTTGGGGAGGGGGCCGACCTCCAGCAATTCCGGGGCGGCTTCGGCTAGGTCGCCGGCTAGGTACGACGTGGACACGGCCACCACTCCGTCGTTGTCGCGGTAGACGCGTCGGCGCTCAACCACCTGGTCACCCTCGCTGATCCTCAGCCCTTCGGCTACATGCGCCGGTGCGGGAACCAGCTCCGCGCTCAGGATCTCGACGGTTTCCCCTTCGCGGAAGCCGGTACCGGTTGCTCGCAGCATCTGAAGGCGGTCCGGACCACTCGTCAGTTTCCTGCCGAGGTCGGCGAACGTTCCCTGGGACGACGATCGCACGTAGCCCTCGTCCTGAAGCTGCTTGATCGCCTTTGCGGCTGTGGCTGTGGCGACTCCCCACTCCCGAGCGATGTCCGCGATCGAGGGCAGCTTGGATCCTTGGGGCAGCTCTCCGTCTTTGATCTTCGCGCGGAAGTGGTCCGCGATCTGCACAAACGGTGGTGCAGCTCGTTGCACCTTCGGTGTCATGTCTCTCCTCCACGGCGCCTCGCGCCTTCCCTGTCGGCGTACTAGCGCCCGAAGCCTTCGCGCCCTAGCACGCATCTCAATGGTAAGCCGCGAACCCCCTTGAGGTCCCGCTGGATATCGGTCTGCCGCACGGGCTTGACAGGCGTGTACTAGTACGCGCATCATCGACGTAAGCTAGTACGCGAAGAAGGCGTGCGAACTAGTACGCCTCCCGATGTGGAAAGAGGCAGTTATGCCGTCGTTCAAGATCGACGTTTCAACCGCTGTGGTGTTCGTGGCGACTGCGCCCGAACCGAAGGTGAAGAACTTCGCGACCGGTGAGCGGGCGACGAATCAGGAGGGCAAGTTCCTGTCGACCGTGGGCCTTGTGGTCTCGGATGAGGGGGAGGGCAACCTCCTCAAGGTCGTGATCCCGGAGAACGGCTACCCGGAGGGTCTGGTCCCGGGTATGCCGGTGCAGGTCATCGGCCTGAAGGCGCGTGACTGGGAGAACGTGATCAAGGGTGAGAAGCGCTCGGGTATCTCGTTCAGCGCGGTAGCGATCACCCCGCTGGGGGCCTGACCATGAGCGACCTGGTCACCTGGGTTGAGGTCGGGGGCCTCGCGGCCGGCGCCGGTGGGCTCGGCTACGCCAAGTACCGTGCCCCGCGCGTGTACTGGTCGCTGGTCGGGCTGCCGCTCACCTGGGGCCGGTTCACCTGGACCTACCGCAACACGATGGAGGTGTGCGGGCTGACGGTCCAGCCGTCCGGCTTCCGCGCCTTCGTCAAGCGCAACCTGGCCCGCAGTGAGGTTCGGCCGATGCCGCCGAAGGTGCGCCGGGTCCGCTCGACCTCGACCGGCCTGCGGGTGACCCTTCGCCTGCCCGCCGGCCTGGAGCCGGCCGACATCGCCGCGTCCTCCGAACGGCTCCGCCACGCCTGGGGAGTCCGCTCGGTGGCCGTGGCGGAGACCAAGCCCGGCTATGTCGAGCTGCGGATGACCGGCTACGACGTGCTGGCTCGGGTGAAGATGCCGCGCACGGCACGGCCCCGTGACCTGGTCGTTCCGGTCGCGCTGCGGGAGGACGGCACGGTGTTCGAGCGGGACTACCGCAAGGTGCCGATGGCGCTGACCCTGGGCGCGAACGGGTCGGGCAAGTCGATGTATCAGCGCAACCTGATCAAGGGATTGGCGCAGTTGCCGGTCGGGTTGATCGGGATCGACTGCAAGCGCGGTGTCGAGCAGGGCCGTTATGCCCCGCGTCTGTCGGCTCTGGTCACCAGCCCGGAGGATGCCGGACGGCTGATCGATGCGCTGATCGCTGAGATGGAGGAGCGTTTCGATCTGCTCGCCCTGTATGGCGTCTCGGACCTGTGGGAGCTGCCTGATCAGGTTCGGCCGGTGCCGTTGATCGTCCTGATTGACGAGATCGCAGAGCTGTTCTTCGTGACCTCGAAGAAGGATGAGCCGGCCCGTGATCGCACGGTCATGCAACTGGTGCGGCTCGGGCAGATGGCGCGTGCGATCGGGATCTATCTGGAGGTGTGCGGGCAGCGCTTCGGCTCCGACCTCGGCAGGGGCGCGACCGCTCTGCGGGCTCAGCTCACCGGCCGTGTGGTGCACCGCGTCAACGACAAGCAAACCGCCGAAATGGGCCTCGGTGACATCGCCCCCGACGCGGTGTTCGCCGTGACTGCGATCGCGCCGGACCGACCCGGCGTGGCGGTGGCCGGTGACACGTCCGGTGGCTGGTCCCGCATCCGTACCCCCGAGACCACCCCGGACGAAGCTGCCGCGACATGCCGGGAGTTCGCCCACCTCACCCCGGATCTGCCATTCCTGGCCCCGTTCCGTCCGGTCGGTCAGATCACGGTGCCGCCGATGCCGACTGTGCCGCCGCTCGTGCGGCAGTCCGCCGGCGAGTAATCCCCCGCTTTCCCGGTCGGCGTGACCGCCTCGCGCCAGGTCCCTACCCGAGCCATGCCGAAAACCGAACGGAGATCGCTCATGGCACGCAAGACCGTAAAGCCGCAGACCAAGCAGTGCCCGGCCTGCAAGGGCACCGGTGAGGTCTCCCGCGCCGTTCGCGTGGGCCGCAAGCGCCGGTACGCCGGCGAACAGGCCGGTATCTGCCTGGGCTGCCTGGGCGCCGGCGAGATCCCCGCCGACGACTGAACTCGCCGGGGCCGGGCGGCCGGACACGATCCCCGCCCTGGCCCGGCTCGAAGGAGTCAAGCCATGAAGGTACGCATCACCATCACGGTCAACGTAGACGCGGATGCGTGGGCGCTGGAGTACGGCATTGATCCGCCCGAGGTTCGCGCGGACGTGAAGGAGTACCTCGGCAACGCCATCGCGGGGATCTACCCGTCGGCCGAGAACATCATCACCGATGTGGAGTGGCGATGATGGGCCGCCGCAGCGTTCGCCCGGACGCCGTACTCGTGCAGGCCGTGATCGCCGGGGCCTTGTCCTTCGCACACCTGCATGACCTCGCCGCAGCGGCCGGACAAGACGGCTGGAAGGCCTGGGCCTATCCCATCTCGGTCGACCTGCTGCTCGTCGCCGCATGGCGCCGACTTCGCACCGACGGCCGATCCCGGCTGGCCTGGTCCTGGTTCGTGATCGCCTTGTTCGCCTCGCTCGGCGCGAACGTCGCCACCGCCGGACTCCTCGACCTCGACCACGTCCCGGCCTGGCTGCGCATCCTCGTCGCCGGCTGGCCCGCGCTGGCCTTCCTCGGCGGCACCCTGCTCGCCCACCAATCCACCACCCCTGAGCCGGCCCCGGCACCCGAGCCCCGGCCCGCGCCGGTGGTCGACCGCCCTGCGGCTCCCGCCCCGGCACCGAAGGTCACGCAGTCCGAACCGGCGCCGGCTCTTCCTGAGGCTGCCGTTCCGGCGGTGCCGCCGGCGCTGATCGACCACGCGCGGAAGGTCGCCACCGAGCACCGCACGCGCACCGGCTCCGAGATCGACACCGCCACCCTGCGCGCCCGGCTCGGCATCCCGGAAGACCTCGCCGGCGCGATCGTCGCCCAACTCGCCTGACAGACAAGGAGGTTCACCCCGTGCGCCCGAACCGCTTCTACAACGTGATCCGCATCGGGCCCGTGAAGGTCGGCACGTTCAACAACGGCCGTGGCCAGACCAAGCACACGGCCGCCTGCACCGCCCCCGGCTGCGGCTTCTCGACCGAGCACGGTGACCGCTCGGCCGCCGAACTCGCGGCCCGTACCCACCGCTGCAACCCCTGACCGGACAAGGAGACCGATCCCCATGCAGCTCCCGGAGGACCAGCTCCGCGCCGGTCACATCCCCGCCGATCTCTACCGGCAGATCCCGCCCGGCGCCGACCTGCGCAAGGTCGTGATCGTCCAGGAAGCCCCGCGCTCGTACAAGGGCCCGATCGTCTTGACCTTGGTCATCGCCACGTCCGCCGTGGTGGTGCTGCTGGTGATCGCGTTCGTCGTCCAGGTCATCGCCGGCGCGGCCATCGCGGTCCTGTCCGCGACCTGCGGGCTCAGCTACACGCTCAACCGCTCGTCCAAGCGCCGCGAATTACCCCGCACACCCCGCAAGCGCCCGGCACACCCCCGGCCTGTCCGGTCCAAGTCGCGCCGCTTCAAGTAGCGCCCTCCGGGGCGGCCTCTACCGCCAAGTATCCGCCGCCCCGGACGGCTCGACCCATTCCAGACCACTGATCCGAAAGGGCTCCACTCATCATGCCTGTCCACACCCCGAACCGTCCGGTCTGCCACCACTGCGCCGGCTTCTGCGTCGCCGTGATCACCACCGGCGGACGCCACCGCGACGGCTCACGCGTCCTGCTCCGCGTCGTCTGCAACACCTGCCAGGGCACCGGCCGCGCCCTGCCCGCCGCCCTCCTCCGGGCCGGGAGGTGACGGCATGAGGAGCCTCGGCATCTCGGCCCACATCGAGCCGGACACCCGTTTCCGTGTCACGCCGTTCGTGGACCGCGTCAACTCCTTCGTCAGCCTCCGCGTTGAGGGTGACTTCGTCGCAGTCACCCTGATCGCTTCCCTCGGCACCTCCGAGGCCCTGCGCAGCCTTGCCGCCGCCGCGACCGAAGCCGCCGGCGCCCTGGACGCCATGGCCGCCGACATCCCGGAGGTGACCAGCCGTGGCTGATCTGACCCCGACGCCGGACCGCCCCGGCCTGCACGTGAGCAAGCCGTCTCCGTCCGCTCCCGCGACCGGTTCAGCGGTGTGCCACTGCGGCGCGAGTGCCACCGCCACCGGTGATGACCAGGTCCGCGCCATGGTCGCCGGCTGGGACGCCAACCACGGCAGCGCCCACAACCGGCAGGGCAGGTGATCGCGTGACCGACACCGCCACCCTGGCGGGCCTGGATGCGGCCACTCTCGGCGACGTGCTGAGGGTGGCCGGCTCGGCCGACTTCGACCGCTGGCAGGAGCAGATCAAGCGCACGGGCGGCTGCTCCGACCCGATCCGCCTCACCGGCGGAACGAAGACCATCCACCCCGCGACCAAGACCGTTCTGCACGCCTACACGACCGAGCACGAGCCGGGCGGCATGCTCCGCATCGCGTGCGGCAACCGCCGTGCCTCCCGCTGCCCAGCCTGCGCCTGGACCTACGCCGGCGACACCTACCACCTGATCCGCGCCGGTCTCGTCGGAGACCCGGACAAGGGCACCCCGCACACCATCCGGGATCACCCCCGCGTCTTCGCCACCCTCACCGCGCCCTCGTTCGGCCGTGTCCACAACCGTCCCGACACCGGCCGCTGCCGCTGCGGCACCCGCCACCGGGAGGACGCGCCCGAACTCGGCACCCCGCTCGATCCCGACTCCTACGACTACGCCGGCGCGGTGCTGTGGAACAACCACGCCTCCGACCTGTGGCGCTACTTCACGATCTACCTGCACCGCGAGATCGCCAAGCGGGCTGGACTCACCCAGAAGGCCGCCCGCGAACAGTCGCGGGTCTCCTTCGGCAAGGTCGCGGAGTACCAGAAGCGCGGCGCCGTGCACTTCCATGCCGTGATCCGCTTCGACGGACCGGACGGGCCCGACAGTCCGCCCCCGGCCTGGGCCACACTCGAACTGCTCACCGGTGCGATCCGCGCCGCCCGCAAACGCGTTGCAGTCGACGTGCCCCCGGCCCGGTATCAGCCGGACCCGAAGCAACCGGCAATCACGCAACCAGCTCGCACGCTGCGCTGGGGCAAGAAACTCGACGTCCAGCCGATCAGAGCTTTCGGTGAGGGCAAGAAGATCACCGAACAGGCTGTGGCGTCCTACGTCGCCAAGTACGCCACCAAAGCGGCTGAGACGACCGGCACGGTTGATCGCCGGATCGGCAACAAAGAGGCCCTTGTCCTGCTCGACGTGCCCGACCACCCCGCCCGGCTCATCTCCGCCTGCCTCGACCTGCACGCCCTCTACCCGGACCGCAAGCTGCGGGACTGGGCCCACATGCTCGGCTTCCGGGGCCACTTCTCGACCAAGTCCCGCCGCTACTCGACCACCCTCGGCGCCCTGCGCCAGGTCCGCGCCGACTACCGCGCCGCCCAACAACGCGCCGCGCTCGGCCTGCCCGACCCCGACGACACGGAGGCAACCACCCTCACCCTCGCCCACTGGTCCTACGCCGGCCACGGCCACACCCCCGGCGAGTCCTGGCTTGCGGCCAACATCCGTCGCGACATCGAGCAGAGCCGCGAGATCGCACGCGACGAACTACCCGCCCTGCTCGACCTGGAAGGCGGTGCCGTATGACCACCGCCACACCGGAACTGCTGACCGTGCCTGAGGTCATGAGGCGACTGAAGCTCGGACGCTCCAAGGTCTATGACTTGATCCGTTCAAAGCGGCTCGCGTCGTTCACTGAGGGACGTTGCCGTCGGATTCCTGAGAGCGCGCTTCAGGAGTACATCCGCGCACGGCTTGAGGAGGCTGCCTGATGCCTCCGCGCAAACGGAATCCCAATGGCTCGGGCACGGTCACGAAGCGTGCCGATGGTCGCTACCAAGGGGCCGTGTACGTCCCTCAGCCGGACGGCACCACGAAGCGGAAGTACGTGTACGGCAAGACCTTTGAGGAGTGCGACCGGAAGCGCCGTGAACTGATTGACCGTAGCAATGGCGGCATCCCGACTCCCACAAGGGACATGACGCTTGGTCAGTGGTTCGACTACTGGCTTGAGGTCGTCGTGAAGCCCAATCTCGCTGTGAACAGCTACCGGGCGTACGAAACGGCGGTGCGTCACCATCTGCGCCCGCGCCTGGGCTCCAAGGTCATGTTGAAGCTCGGCGTCAAGGAGCTGCGAGGGGCCATGCAGGCGCTCGCGCAGGACCACGGGACCAAGACCGCCAAGCGGGCCCTGCGGGTCCTCTCAGCGGCGCTCGCGGCTGCGATGGTCGAAGACATCGGACTGACCCGGAACGTGGCCAAGCTCGTTCACGTCCGCGCGACCACAGACAGCGGCAAAAGCTGGGACGCCGTGACCGTGCTCCGCTTCCTGGCTGCGGCTCGACGCCTCACCCCGTACTACCCGGCCTTCCTCCTGCTCTGCCTCCTGGGTCTGCGCCGGGCTGAGGTGTGCGGGCTGCGTTGGGAGAACATCGATCTTGAGAACCGGATCGTATGGGTGGAACAGCAACGGCAGCGCAGTAGTGCGGGGACGATCGACGACGCGGAACTCAAGACCGAGACCTCCAAGGCGCCGTTGCCGCTGCCGGCGCAGTGCATTGCTCCGCTGCGCTGGACGCGGATGCGAACCGCCATGCTGCGTGAGCGTGCGATCGGCAAGGGGCGTTCCTGGTTCGAGGATGCTGAGGGGCACGTCTTTGTCACCCGGACGGGTCGGCCGCTCACTCCGCCTCACCTCTTCCTGGTCCTGCAACGGATCATCAAGGCGGAAGGGCTCGGCAAGATGAACCCCAAGGGGCTGCGCAAGTCTTGCGGCACGCTCCTGGTCCATCTCCGCGTGCACCCGAGGATCGTCAAGGCGATCCTGCGGCACAGCCGGATCGCGACGACCCTGGACATCTACGCTGAGGCTCTGGACCCGGACGTGATCGAGGCAGTGGGGCAGCTTGATCGGTTGCTGCGGCAGCCGGCTCGGATTCGGGAATTGGAGGCTTCATCGGGCCTGGAAACCGCCGCTTGATGTAGCCGTTGGATGTCACGGCCCCTCTCCTCGCGCATCGCCGCAGGTAGAGGGGCCGTTTCCGTTGATCAGAGCGGGAGCATCCCATTCTCGTAACATTGGCGAAGGTACTGGTGAGGCACGTCACTGGCCCGTGACGATAGTCGTATCCAACCGTCACTGTCTGCTCTGGGCCAGCGGCCCCCTCTTCAAGACACGGACGTGAACGGGATCCACACCGCCCTTCCTCACAGGGTCGCAGAACATCCCATCAACTGAGCGTGACCTCACGAGATCTAGCACACAGCTCTGCCAGAGCCTCAGCCGTCACAGGTGAAACGGCGCCCTCCTCAGTGACGATCGCCGTCACCAGCTCGGGCGGGGTCACATCGAACGCCGGGTTGTACGCCTGTGTCCCCAGCGGCGCCACCGGAATCCCGCCTCCCGCCTCCGCTCCGGCCACCGGCACCTGGGGCGCCGTCACCTCGGTCACCTCATGGCCGGCCCGCTGCTCGACCTCGATGGACGCTCCGTCCGGCGTGTCCGGATCCACCGTCGTCACCGGCGCCACCACGATGAACGGCACGTGGTGGTAGCGCGCGAGCACCGCGAGCGGATAGCTCCCCACCTTGTTCGCCACCGAACCGTCGGCCGCGATACGGTCCGCCCCGATCAGCACCGCGTCCACCTCCCCGGCCGCGAACAGCGATCCCGCCGCGTTGTCGGTGAGCAAGGTGTACGCCATGCCGCTGCGCGCCGCCTCGTACGCCGTCAGCCGAGCGCCCTGCAGCAGCGGGCGCGTCTCGTCCACCCACAGCCGCCGCAGCCGGCCCACCCGATGCGCGGCGAGCGCCACCGCGAACGCCGTCCCCTCACCACCCGACACCAGCCGCCCGGTGTTGCAGTGTGTGAGGATCCTGTGCCCACCGCCGGGCAGCAGCTCGTCCAGCAGCGCCAGCCCCTTCTCGGCCATCCGCGCACTGGCCTCGGCATCCTCCTGGTGCAGCGCACGCGCCGCGGCCAGCGCCGCCCGGGCGGACTGCTCCGGATCACCACTCCTGCCGAGCTCCGCCCGGTACGCGGCCTCGGCCCGGCGCACCCCCACGGCGAGGTTCACCGCGGTGGGCCGGGCGCTGGCCAGCGCACTCGCGGCGTCGGCCACGTCGAAACCGCGCGCGGCGGCGAGCGCGACCCCGTACGCCCCCGCGATACCCAGCAGCGGCGCCCCGCGCACGGCGAGTGAACGGATCGCCTCCACCAGCGCGGGTGCGTCCGTACACACCAGCTCGACCTCCTCGACCGGCAGCCTCGTCTGGTCGAGAAGGACCACCACCGGGCCTTCGGGTGGCTCTTCCCAGCGGATCGCCGGTATCTCGGTCGACTGGTTGTCCTCGCCGGATTGCGCGTACTGATCAGCCATGCGGTCAGTCTGCCCCTTACCCGGCGGACAATTGAAGGTGTCCACCCCAGACCGCGGCCGGTCACTCGTCGACCACCCCATGGCACGATGGCTGCCAACCTGCCGCCGCGACCGCGGAATGGGCACCGTGAAGGAGCGACGATGAACGACACTCCGGGCTGGGCCTCGCCCGGATCTGCCCCGTCCGACGGACAGCAGCCCGGTGCATCCGGCCCTGCCGAGCCCGCCGACCGGCCGGGCCCCGAGCAGCCCGCGGACCAGCCGGGCCCGGATGCGACCGGCCCCGGCTCGAAGTGGTCCAAGGAGCAGCCGCCACCTGCCCAGTGGTCGGCACCCACCGGACCGCCGCCCGGCCAGGCCCCGCCACCGCCTCCGCCCGGCCCGGGCTGGGGCACCCGACCTCCCTCCGGCCCTGGCGGCGGCTACGGAGGCTACGGAGGCCCTGGCGCTCCCGGCGGATACAGCGGCTGGGGCGGCGGCTGGGGTGGTCCCCCGCCCGCGGCCAAGCCCGGTGTGATCCCGCTCCGCCCGCTCGGCGTGGGCGAGATCCTCGACGGCGCTGTCTCCACCATGCGCACGTACTGGCGCACGGTTCTGGGCATCGCGCTGACTGTCGCCGTCCTCACGGAGATCATCGTCATCCTGCTCCAGGGCTTCGTCCTGAACGACCGAGCCAGCACCGAGGCCCTCAACGATCCGAGTGCCAGCCTCGACGAACTGACCCGCGCCCTGGGCGACACCATGCTCAGCACGAGCGTCGTCTTCCTGATCTCCCTGATCGGCACCATCGCCGCGACCGCCCTGCTCACGACCGTCACCAGCCGGGCGGTGCTCGGCAAGTCCGTGACCACCGGCGAGGCCTGGCGCGACGCCCGTCCGCAAATTGCGAAGCTGTTCGGCCTGATCTTCCTGCTGCTGCTCATCGCCTTCGGCGTGATCCTCGGCGGCGCGACGCCCGGCATCATCGTGGCCGTAGCGGGTGCCGGTGACGCCGGTGCCGCCCTCGCCATCCTGGGCAGCCTCGCCGCGGGCGTGGTCGCCCTGTGGCTGATGATCCGCTTCTCCCTCGCCTCGCCGGCGCTGATGCTGGAGAAGCAGAGCATCGTGAAGTCGATGAGCCGCTCCGTGAAACTGGTCCGCGGCTCCTGGTGGCGGGTCTTCGGCATCCAGCTGCTCGCCACGATCATCGCGAACATCGTCGCGTCGATCGTCGTCATCCCCTTCACCTTCCTGGGTGCGGCGGTCAGCGGAGGCGGCATCAGCAACTTCCTCGACACCGGCGGCAGCGACCTCGGCTGGACATTCCTCATCGTCAGCGGGATCGGGGCGGTGATCGGCTCCATGATCACTTTCCCGATCACAGCCGGCGTCACCGTGCTTCTCTACATCGACCAGCGCATCCGCCGCGAGGCCCTCGACCTCGAGCTGGCCCGCGCGGCCGGCGTGCAGGACTACGGAACAGGCGCCCCCGGCCCCACCCCGGGGAGCTGATGCGGTGAGCCTGGCGGGGGGAGTCCTCACGGCCGTGCCGGCGCGCGTCGCCGACACGGCCGTATGGGCGCTGCTGCGCGCCGGTGACGCCTCGGCGCTGTCGCGCTCCGACGACGAGCCGCCGCTGACCATCCCGCGCGACCCGGGGCGGGAGGCGGCTCGGCGCGAGCTGTCCAAAGGCATGTACCACGAGAACGACCCCAGCCTGTTCCAGCGTGGGCTGAACGCATTCTGGGACTGGGTCGGCGAGCTGTTCGGCACCGCCTCGGCCGCCACTCCTGGAGGGACGCTCGGCCTGGTCGTCGTCATCCTGGTCGTCCTCGCAGCCCTGGGTGCCCTGTGGTGGCGCCTGGGCACGCCGCGTCGAGCACCGGTCTCCTCCACCGCCCTGTTCGACGACCGCCCCCGCAGCGCCGCCGAGCATCGCGCCGCCGCCGAGGCACAGGCCGCCCAGGGCCACTGGAACCAGGCCGTCCAAGAACGCATGCGGGCCATCGTCCGCTCCCTGGAGGAACGCGCCCTCCTCGACGCCCGCCCCGGCCGTACCGCCGACGAGGCCGCCGCGGAAGCGGGCCGTGCCCTGCCCTCCGCTGCGGACCGGCTGAGCGCGGCCGCCCGGGACTTCGACGACGTGACATACGGGGGACGCGCGGCAACCGAGCAGTCGTACCACCGCATCGCCGAACTCGACCGCGCCTTGGAGCGCACCAAACCGGTGCTCACCAGCAGCGCCCACAGCGCGGCCCAGAACGCCCGCCAGGGAGCCGCCGAATGACCACTGAGGCCACGCTCCCGTCCACCTCGGCCTCTCCCACCACCCGCCAGGTGTGGACCCGCACGCGAGGCGTCCTGCTCGCCCTCGTGCTGCTCCTGGCGGGAGCCATCGCGATCGCCGTGATCCAGTCCGACGCCCGGCACGGCCGACTCGACCCACGCTCCGCCGACCCCTACGGCAGCCGCGCCGTCGCCGAACTGCTCGCCGACCGCGGCGTGACCACACGCGTGGTCACCACCCTGGACGAGGCCCGCACCGCTGCCGGCCCGGACACCACACTCCTCGTGGCCGACCCCGACCTGCTGACAGCACGTCAACAGACACAGCTGCACGCCGCGACCGACGCCTCCGGCGGACGCAGCATCCTCGTCGCGCCCGGCAGCTGGTCCGTCGAACGGCTCGCCCCCGGCGTCATCGCTGACCCTGCCACCAGCCTCGACTCGACGCTGTCCCCCGACTGCAATCTGCCGGCGGCCCGCCGAGCAGGCAGCGCCGACACCGGCGGCATCCGCTACACGGCCCTCCAGGTCGACGCCGACGAGTGCTACCCCAGCGAGCGCCTGGCCACCCTCGTGCGCGTCCCGGCGACATCCGAGGGCGGCGACACCGTCGTCATCGGTGCGCCCGACATCCTCTTCAACGACCGCCTCGACGAGCAGGGCAACGCCTCGCTCGCCCTCCAACTCCTCGGCTCCCGCCCTCATCTGGTCTGGTACCTCCCCTCGCTCTCCGACTCCACCGCCGCCGGCACCGAGGGCGAGCGAGGCTTCTTCGACCTGCTCCCCTCGGGCTGGCTCTGGGGCACACTTCAGCTCTTCATCGCGGCAGCCCTGGCTGCCCTCTGGCGGGCACGGCGGCTCGGCCCACTCGTGCCCGAAAATCTCCCCGTGGCGATCCGCGCCTCCGAAACCGTCGAAGGCCGCGCCCGCCTCTACCGCAAGGCCAACGCCCGCGACCGCGCGGCCGCCGCTCTCCGCTCCACCACCCGCACCCGCCTCGCCCTCCTCGTAGGCGTCCCCGTCGCCCAGGCACACGCGCCCGAAACCCTGCTCCCCGCGCTGTCCACCCACCTCCACGGCGACGGACAGTCCCTGCACACCCTCCTCTTCGGCCCGCCGCCCAGCGACGACGCGGCCCTCATCGCCCTCGCCGACCAACTCGACGCCCTCGAAAGAGAGGTACGCCGTCCATGATGGACCCGACCACTGACAACGCCGGGCCGACCGAGGACGCGGGCAACGCCCGAGCCGCCCTGGAGGCCCTGCGCGCCGAGATCGCCAAGGCCGTGGTCGGCCAGGATCCCGCCGTGACCGGCCTCGTCGTCGCCCTCCTCTGCCGCGGACACGTTCTCCTTGAAGGAGTCCCCGGAGTCGCCAAAACGTTGCTCGTCCGCGCCCTCGCGTCCGCACTCGAACTCGACACCAAGCGCGTCCAGTTCACCCCGGACCTGATGCCGAGCGATGTGACCGGCTCCCTCGTCTACGACACCCGCACCGCGGAGTTCTCCTTCCAGCCCGGCCCGGTCTTCACCAACCTCCTCCTCGCGGACGAGATCAACCGAACGCCCCCCAAGACCCAGTCGTCGCTCCTGGAAGCCATGGAAGAACGCCAGGTCACGGTCGACGGCACCCCCCGACTGCTCCCCGAGCCCTTCCTGGTCGCGGCGACGCAGAACCCTGTCGAGTACGAGGGCACCTACCCCCTCCCCGAGGCCCAGCTGGACCGTTTCCTCCTCAAACTCACGATTCCCCTCCCCTCCCGCCAGGACGAGATCGCCGTCCTCACCCGCCACGCCGAGGGCTTCAACCCGCGCGACCTGCGCGCCGCCGGCCTGCGTCCCGTCGCCGGCCCCTCGGCTCTCGAAGCCGCGCGCGCCGCAGTCGCCAAGACCGCCGTCTCCCCCGAAATCACCGGCTACGTCGTGGACATCTGCCGCGCGACCCGCGAATCCCCGTCACTCACCCTCGGCGTCTCCCCACGCGGCGCCACCGCCCTCCTGGCCACCTCGCGCGCGTGGGCCTGGCTGACCGGCCGCGACTACGTCATCCCCGACGACGTCAAGGCCCTTGCCCTCCCCACCCTCCGCCACCGCGTGCAACTCCGCCCGGAGGCCGAAATGGAGGGCGTGACGGCCGACTCCGTCATCAACGCGATCCTCGCCCACGTCCCGGTCCCCCGCTGATGGCTCTCACCGGACGCACAGCACTCCTCGCAGCCCTCGGCTCCCTCCCCGTAGGCATCTGGGAACCCGGCCTCACAGGCCTCCTCGCCGTGAACGCCCCCCTGGCGCTGGCCTGCGCGTGCGATTTCGCCCTGGCGGCGCCGGTACGACACCTGCGCCTGACCCGCTCCGGTGACACCTCCGCACGCCTGGGCGAGCAGGCCGACGTCACCCTCACGATCACCAACCCGTCACGCCGCCTGCTCCGAGCCCGCATCCGCGACGCCTGGCCCCCCAGCAGCTGGCAACCCGGCACGGAAATCGCCGCCTCCCGCCATCGCCTCACAGTCCCCGCCGGCGAACGCCGCCGCATCAAGACCCTCCTACGCCCCACCCGCCGCGGCGACCGCCAGGCAGACCGCGTCACGGTCCGCTCGTACGGCCCTCTCGGCCTCTTCGCCCGCCAGGGCACCCACAAAGTCCCCTGGACGGTCCGCGTCCTCCCTCCCTTCACCAGCCGCAAGCACCTCCCGTCGAAGCTCGCCCGCCTGCGCGAACTCGACGGCCGCACCAGCGTGCTCACCCGCGGAGAAGGCACAGAATTCGACAGCCTGCGCGAGTACGTCCCCGGCGACGACACCCGTTCCATCGACTGGCGCGCCACAGCTCGCCAGACCACGGTCGCCGTACGCACCTGGCGCCCCGAACGCGACCGGCACATCCTCCTGGTCCTCGACACCGGCCGCACCTCGGCCGGCCGCGTCGGCGACGCCCCACGCCTGGACGCCTCAATGGACGCCGCCCTGCTCCTCGCCGCCTTGGCATCCCGCGCCGGCGACCGCGTCGACCTGCTCGCATACGACCGCCGGGTACGCGCCCTGGTCCAGGGCCGCGCAGCAGGAGATGTCCTCCCGTCCCTGGTCAACGCGATGGCAACACTCGAACCCGAGCTCGTCGAGACCGATTCCCGAGGTCTTACGGCCACTGCGCTCAGGACGGCCCCCCGCCGCTCACTGATCGTGCTCCTGACAACCCTGGACACGGCCCCCATCGAAGAGGGCCTGCTGCCCGTCCTCGCCCGCCTCACCCAGCGCCACACGGTTCTTTTGGCATCTGTCGCAGACCCGTACATCGCCCACATGGCCACGGCACGCGGCAACACAGAAGCCATTTACGAATCTGCAGCCGCCGCCCAGGCCCAAAGCGAACGCCATCGCACAGCGGAACAACTCCGACGTCATGGAGTCACGGTCGTGGACGCGACACCTGATGAGCTGGCTCCAACACTGGCCGATGCATATCTGGCGCTAAAGGCGGCTGGACGCCTATAGCACGGGGAACAGGACCCGGGCAGGACCCTGTGCCGGCCCAGAACGCAATTAGGGCCCACACCAAAAGGTGTGGGCCCTAATTTCAAATTTTGTTCGGCGGTGTCCTACTCTCCCACAGGGTCCCCCCTGCAGTACCATCGGCGCTGTAAGGCTTAGCTTCCGGGTTCGGAATGTAACCGGGCGTTTCCCTCACGCTATGACCACCGAA
>NZ_JBQQBS010000090.1:0-26447 GCF_052245395.1 Streptomyces sp. 4N124 | reverse complement strand
TGGTCATCGCTCAGTACAGCAGGGCCGCGGGACTCGCCACCCCCACCGAACCCACCAGGACCGCCGTGGTCGCCGCGATCGAGTACGCCGGCGCGCTTCCCGCGACCGCCATCACCACGGTGTCGAACGTGCTGAGGGCATTGGCCTGGAGCCCTCTGCCCCTGCTGTTGCTCATGCGTGTGCTGCTTTCGGTCGTGCACGCCGCCCCGGGCATGCCGCGGCGGCGTAGGGGTGGGGGGTGAACCCGCCGCGCACCGGCGAGGGTTGACCTCACTGGCACGGACGGCACAAGGGGGGCGGCGGATACCGGCAGCGTTGTGTCGGCAGATGGTCACGCCTTGTGTGCACGTGATGATAGCCCCACCCGACGACCACTCAAGTCGCGTGTCTGAATCGGTATTCAGGCTCGTTCAGCGACCACCGAGGAGCCCGGCTGACCCGTGTCAGTCCCCGATCCGGTCGATCTGGCGCAGCTTGTTGGTGGCGTCCAGGGCGGCCACCTTGTACGACTCCGCGAGCGTCGGGTAGTTGAACACCGCGTCGACCAGATAGTCCACGGTGCCGCCGCAGCCCATCACGGACTGCCCGATGTGAATCAGCTCGGTGGCCCCGGCGCCGAAGCAGTGCACTCCGAGCAGGGAGCGGTCCTCGGGGGACACCAGTAGCTTCAGCATGCCGTGCGAGTCGCCGACGATCTGCCCGCGGGCCAGCTCCCGGTACCGGGCGACACCGACCTCGAACGGCACGGAGTCCTCGGTGAGTTGGTCCTCGGTCCGCCCGACGAAGCTGATCTCCGGGATGGTGTAGATGCCGATCGGCTGAAGGTTGTGCATCCGGCCCACCGGCTCCCCGCACGCGTGATACGCCGCAGCCCGCCCCTGCTCCATCGACGTGGCGGCCAGCGCCGGAAAGCCGATGACGTCGCCGACGGCGTAGATGTGCGGAACCTCCGTGCGGTAGTGCTCGTCGACCTTGATCCGGCCGCGCGGATCGGCGGTCAGGCCCGCCTTGTCGAGGTCGAGTTCGTCGGTGAGGCCCTGCCTGCCCGCCGAGTACATCACCGCGTCGGCGGGGATCTTCTTGCCGCTCTCGAGAATGGTCAGTGTGCCGCGCGGATGCCGTTCCACGGCGGCGACGGTCTCGCCGAAGCGGAATGTCACCGCGAGGTCCCGCAGGTGGTACTTGAGCGACTCGATGATCTCGACGTCGCACATGTCGAGCATCGTGGCACGCTTCTCGACGACGGTCACCTTGCTGCCGAGCGCGGCGAACATGGAGGCGTACTCCATGCCGATGACTCCGGCGCCCACGATGACCATGGAGCGCGGTACGCGTTCGAGGGTGAGGACGTTGTCCGAGTCCATGATCGTCCGGCCGTCGAACTCGACACTGTCCGGCCGCGCGGGCCGGGTGCCGGTCGCGATCACGATGTGCTCCGCGCTGAGCAGCCGCTCATGGCCGGTGACCTCGCGCAGGGCGACGGTGTGGTCGTCGATGAAGTGGCCGGTACCGGCGTACAGGGCGATGTGGTTGCGGGAGAGCTGGTTGCGGATGACGTCGACCTCGCGGCTGACCACGTGCTGGGTGCGGGCGGTCAGGTCGGCGACGGTGATGTCCTCCTTCAGCCGGTAACTCTGCCCGTACAGATCCCGCTGGGTGAGTCCGGTGAGGTAGAGCACCGCCTCGCGCAGCGTCTTGGAGGGAATGGTGCCGGTATGGATGGAGACCCCGCCGACCATGTCGGGGCGGTCGACGACGGCGACCCGGCGGCCGAGCTTGGCCGCGGCGATGGCGGCCTTCTGGCCACCCGGACCGGATCCGATGACAAGCATGTCGAAGTCGGGCACCTCCGGAGTCTGTCAGTCGGACGACCTCTCGCGAAAGAGTGAACCGGCAACCACCTGGTCGGGCAGGGCTCCCGTAAGTCGCTGAGAACGGTGGGAAGTTGCGCCCGGCGCTGCGCCAACTGACCTCGCGGCGCGATAATGCCCCCATGGGCCATCGACTCGGTGACGCAAGCGCACCCGCCCGGCTGGCCGACCCCGACGAGGGCATCGGCCGGGACGAGCTGGCTCTCGCGACCCGCAACCACGGACTGCCGCTTGAGGCGCTGCGCTACGACGTCACGCCGCCGGGCCTGCACTACGTACTCACGCACTACGACATCCCGTACGTCCCCCAGGACGAGCCCTGGACCCTGGCCATCGGCGGCCTGGTCGACCGCCCGCTCCGGCTCGACCTCGCCAACCTCCGGTCGTTTCCCCAGGTCACCACGCGTGTCACGCTGGAGTGCGCGGGCAACGGCCGCGCCCTGCTGACACCCCGGCCGGTGAGCCAGCCCTGGCTCGTCGAGGCGGTCGGCACCGCCGACTGGACCGGCGTACCGCTGCGGCTGCTGCTCGCGGAGGCGGGCCTTGCCTCCGACGCGGTCGACGTGGTCTTCACCGGCGCCGACCACGGCGTGGAGCGCGGCGTCGAGCAGGACTACCGGCGCGCGCTGCCCGTGGACGTGGCGACGGGCGCCGAGCCCGAGGTGCTGGTGGCGTACGCGATGAACGGCGCACCGCTGCCGCCGCAGCACGGCAGCCCGCTGCGCCTCGTCGTGCCCGGCTGGTACGGGATGGCGCATGTGAAGTGGCTGCGCGAGATCACCGCCACCGACACACCGTTCACCGGCTTCCAGCAGGCCGTCGCCTACCGGCTCAGGCAGCACCCCGGCGACGAGGGCGAGCCGGTCACCCGTATCGCACCACGCGCCCTGCTGGTCCCGCCCGGCTTCCCGGACTTCATGTCCAGGACCCGCATCGTCCGGCCAGGGCCGGTCACCATCGAGGGGCGTGCCTGGTCCGGGCAGGCACCGGTGACCCGGGCCGAGGTCAGCACAGACGCCGGGCGCACCTGGCACGAGGCCGAGCTGACGCCGGACGACGGGCACCGCTGGGCGTGGCGCCGGTGGCACTTCACCTGGACGGCAACGCCCGGTGAGCATGTGCTCAGCGCACGAGCCACCGACACCGAGGGCCACACCCAGCCGCTCCAGCCCCCCTGGAACCGCGGCGGCTTCGCCAACAACCTGATCCAGCGGGTGCCGGTGCTGTGCGTAGCCGCGGACGACGACGGTTAGCGCCCCCGAAGGGGCGCGGGGAACGGCGCGCCCAGCCACGACGGCGCCGCAGACGGCAGACGGCAGACAGTCCACGGCGCTATCGCGGCACCCCCAGCGGAGCGTTACGGCAGTATCTTGTCGAGTGCCGCCGGCCCCTCCTTCGCCAGCTTGCGCTTCGCCCACTCCATGTTGCGCGGTGTGATGTCCTTGCCGGAGGCAAGCACCAGGTCCTCCGGCGACACATCGGTGCCGGTGCGGGCGTGGAGCAGGTCGTCCGGGGTGGCGCGGTCCTCGGACGGCCCCGACGCTGACTGTGACGTCGTCATGATCTCTGCTCCTCGGGTCCGGATCGCTGCTACGGCCCCGCTGCGTTCATCGGGTCCACTATCACCATCGATCGCGGCGGCCCGCCCTGCATCCGGAGGCGCCGACGGATGTGACCCGAGGGGCCGGCAGAAGCGCGTGGGGCGCCCGGTGCACGGCCCCTAGAACGGCGTCAGCGTCAGCCGCACACCCGTGGGCGCCGTGTCCTGGATGTACGACGCGAAGTCGGCGACGTCGTCGAAGGCGAAGCCGTACGCCTTGCCGTCCTCGGTGGCCGCGTGCATCGCCTTCGCGTAGTGGTTGGTGAGGCCGGTCGTGTAGAAGGCCGCGGGATCGGTGACCGGCTGGGTCGCGCTGGAGACCAGCGTCGAGCGGTTGAAACCGGCGCCGAGGACGGCGGCGACGGGACCGGTCGTGCCGTCGTTGGGCGCGGCGAGGCTGCCGTCGCAGAAGAGCACGTCCCGGGTCGACGGCTTGGCGAAGGACACCGCCGCGGGCCCCTCGAAGGCGAGCTGGTCGCCGCGCACCCGCCCGGTGAAGGTGCCCGCGTTGGTGGTGACCTTGAGGTCACGCCCGGCGTACGCGCTCCACACCTCGTCGATGTACGGGGCGAGGTAGTCGTCCGCGAACAGGCCCGCGTCCAGACCATGACCGGGCGCGATGACGCGCGTGTCGTCCACGACGAGGGACCCGAAGCCCTCGGTCTCCCGGACTGCGGCGAAGGCAGCCGCACGGCCTCCGTCGCGCAGCGTGCCGGTCGTCTGGTCCTTGGCGCCGGTCAGCCGGATGCTCAGCGGCACGCTGAACATGTCGACCATGGTCGTGTTGCAGAACATGCCGGCCGCGTTGTACGTGAACTCGGCACAGTCGTGCAGCACCGGGTAGTTGGGGTCGGACTCGACCCAGCCCGCCGGGTACTGCAGCGCGGCGTTGCCGTTGCCGTCCGTGACTGCCTTGAGCTTGAGCTTCTCGCCCAGGGACACATAGATGCGGCCCGACATGTACGGCAGGGTCAGCCGGGTCTCGCCGCTGCCGGCCAGGCTGATCGCGTAGTCGGTGAAACCGTCGGCGCCGTTGTCCGAGGCGGCGATCGGTGCGAGGGCGCCGTCGGGCGTGACGCGGACCTGCTTGCCGTCCTGGTTGCCGACGATGTAGACGTGGACGGAGGCGTTGTCGAAGGAACCGCTGTTGTTGACGAGCGTCAGCGGAAGGGCGCCATCCGCTGCCTTGGTGGTGTCTCCGGCGAGGGCGTGGGGGGCGATCGCGGCGACGCCGGGCGCGGCCACTGCCGCTCCCGCGAGAGCGAGCAGGAACCTGCGACGGCCGAGGGTGCGCTGGTGACGGGGTGTCATGTGGGGCTGTCTCCCGTGTAGTTGACGAAGATCTGAGAGCGCTCTCAGTCGCCTCCCTTTTACCTCTGGCCACTTGGGCAGGTCGATGGGCGGCACGATCGCTTAATCCACGGATAAGGCGCGCTTAAGCGACCTCCCCGCGGCGGCTGTCGTGGTGGGAAAAGCGATGGACGGGTGCGGCGCAGCCCCCGTACTGTCTGACATCACGCCCTGAGATGGCCGGAAGGAGGCGAGTGCCGTGCAGTTCACCACCACCCAGCGCTCCCCTTCCGTTGCCCCGGCGTGCTTCGTGTGACCGACCGGGAGCGCTCCCCGCAGTACCCATCCCGGAGGAATCCGTGACCGACCTGGTCATCCGTACGCTCGACGAGAGCGACGCCCATCTTTTCGACACGGCCCCCGACCCGCTGGGCGCCCGCGAGGCCCACCGGCTCACCCACCATCGCCCCGACTGGAAGCGGGTGGCCCTGCGCGACGGCACGGTCGTCGCCCGCGCGGCCTGGTGGGGCGGCCCCGACGACACCGAGCCCATCAACATCAACTGGTTCGACGTGGCCGACGGCGAGGAGGAAGCCGGAGCCGAACTCCTGCGCACTGCGCCCTGGCAGGTCGAGGAACTGGAGTTCAACCTGCCCGGCGGCTGGCGCAACACGCCTCAGATGCGTGCGGCTGCCGAGGCCCGCTTCACGGCCGTACGATCCGCCGGTTTCGAGCTGCTGGTGGAGCGCTTCCTGTACCGCTGGACCCCCGAGTGCGGGCTGCCCGAGCGGCCCGGACGCCTGCTCTTCGAGCCCGAGCCGGACGACGCGGTCTTCTACGACGCACTGCGCCGCATCCACTCCGTCACCCTCGACGCCCACTCCCGAGCCGCCATCGACTCAGGCGGCGTCGACCAGGCGGCCCAGGAGGAACTCGACTTCTTCCACTGGTGCCCCTCGCCCCGGGAATGGTGGCAGGTGGCCCGCACGCCTGCGGGCGAGCCGGTCGGCATCCACATTCCGGCCCACAACCCGTCCGGCCCCTGCATCGGCTTCATCGGCGTCCTGCCCGAACAGCGCGGACACGGCTACGCCTACGACCTGCTCGTAGAGTGCACCCGCTTCCTCGTCGAACAGGGCGCTGAATTCGTCTCCGCCGCAACGGACCAGGGCAACTTCCCCATGGCGGCGCACTTCGCCAAGGCCGGTTACCCAGTGGTGCGGGAACGGATCAACTTCCGGACGTAGGTCGGGTGGGTCGGGGGCCCGGTTGTCAGCGCCGTGCCCCCGACCCTGATCCGCTCCTGCCGCGTCATGGAAGTGTGGACGCGGTGCCAGGCCGAGCCGTTCGCGGAAGGCGTGGCGGGGAGGTGTGGAGCGGAGTCAGGGGGGGCGGCCGTCATCAGGGGCTTTCTGTCGGTGAACGGCCGCACTGCGCAGCCTTCCGCCATCCTGCGGCACTTGCAATCGCTGCGCAGTAAAGCCCGTGGCAGCTCTTCACCATGGTCGGGGAAAGGCCAATGTCAGAGGCCGCGGCGGTCCGTCGTCAGGCCGTCGCGGTCGGTCCGTCCGGGCTCCCGCGGCGCTGCTCGACCATCTCGCGGCTCAGTTCCTCCGTCTCCGGATCGGGCAGCCGCTCGAAACCCTCCTCGGTGATGACCGAGACGATGGGAAAGATCCGGCGATTGATGTCGGGGCCGCCGGTCGCGGAGTCGTCGTCCGCGGCGTCGTACAGCGCCTGGAGTGCCGCCAGGGCCGCGTCGCGCCGGGACATGCCCTTGTGGAACAGCTTCTTCAACGCGCCGCGGGCGTACGGGGATCCGGAGCCCTCGGCGTGGAAGTCGGTCTTCTCGTACAGGCCGCCGGCGACGTCGAAGCTGAAGATGCGGCCCCGCTCACCCTCGGGGGCAGACGGGTCGTAGCCGGTGAGGAGCGGGACGACAGCGAGACCCTGCATGGCCTGGCCGAGGTTGTCGCGGATCATGCCGGCGAGGCGGCGTGCCTTCGCGTTGAGGCTCATCGCCGTGCCCTCGATCTTCTCGAAGTGCGCCAGCTCGACCTGGTACAGCTTCACCATGTCCACAGCGAGGCCGACCGTGCCGGCGAAGGCGACGGCCGTGTAGTCGTCGGCGGGGTGCACCTTCTCCAGGTCGCGCTGGGCGATGAGGTTGCCCATGGTGGCCCTGCGGTCTCCCGCGATCAGCACGCCGTCGCGGTAGGTGAGGGCGAGGACCGTGGTGCCGTGCGGAACGCGGTCGGGGTCGGCCCGGAGGCCGTCCGGGAGCGGGCTGCGGGTGCTCAGCAACTCGGGGCGGTGCGCCGCCAGAAACGCCGTGAAGGACGAGCCTCCCGGAGTGAAGAACTCCTCCCCCAGCCGGCCACCGGTCTCCTCGCCTGCCATCGCACTCCCCCTCGCGTCCGAACCGATAGACGACTCCTACCTGAACCCGGCACGCCGGAAACTCCTCACAGCGCCCGGCGCCGGATCAGCAACCCGAGCACCAGCAGCCCCGGAACGAGCGGCAGCCACATGGTCAGCAGCCGGTAGCCCAGCACGGCGGACGCGGCGCCGGACGCCGGAGCGCCGGGGGAGGTGAGCGCGAGGGCGAGCGCGGCGTCGAGGGAGCCGAGACCGCCGGGGGTGGGCAGCAGCGCGGCGGCGCTGCTCGCGGCGAGATAGAGCAGCGCCACCCTGGCCGGGGACAGCGGCAGCGCCACGGCCTGGGTGACCGCGATCAGCACCGCGCAGTGCAGCGCGGCGAAGGCCAGCGACCCGCCCCACAGGGCCGCCGCACGCCGGGGGCGGGCGTGGACGGCCCGGATGTCGGCCACCACGGCGCCGAGAACCCGTCGGCAGCGCCCGCTGCTCAGCGGGACCGCCCCCGCGCCGGCCGCGACGATGAAGACGACAGCCACGCCTCCTCCGGACAGGGACGGCACCAGCAGAACTCCCGGGCAGGCCAGGGCGAGTACGGCGATCAGGGCGCCGCGGACCACACCGCCCGCGGCCGCCTTCACCGCGAGGGCCGTCGCCGCGCGCCCGGCCGACATACCGCAGCGCATGAGGAAGCGGATGTTGACCGCGCCCGCGCCGAGCCCGGCGGGCAGCACGTGGTTGGCGGCGGAGGCGGCGAACTGCGCGGCCACGAGCCGTCCCGGCGGGAGCCCCGCGGTCACGGCACCCTGCTGGGCGAGCGCCGCACACAGCCAGGTCATGGCCGCGGCGGACGCGGCCACGAACAGCCAGCCCTGGTCGGCGCCGGCGAGCCGGACGGCTCCGGTCTCCAGCACCGGCCAGTGCCGCCGGGCCAGATACCCGGCGCCCACCAGCACGGCGAGGGTGAGGGCGGTGTGCCAAAAGGCGCGTCTTCGGTGGGGTGGGGCGAGGACGTGCTCTGCCGTCATGTGGGCCCCGGTGCGATGCGGACGTCCAGACCGTCGAGCCGGTGAGTCTGCCAGGTACGGGCGTATCCGGGCGGGGTGCCGCCCGGCGGGGTGAGGGCGGCGACCGGGATCGTGCGTGCGGCGCGCAGGATGTCCGCCTGCGTCATGTTGGCGTTGTGACCGCGGATCGCGCCGGAGGAGCAGCCGGTGTAGTAGGCGACGGGGATGGCCTCGTGCCCGCTGAGCAGACAGGGCGGGCGCACACCCAGGCGGTGCAGTTCGGCGGCGCTGCGGGTCCAGTCACGGCGGTCGGCGGTCGTGCGCTCCACGACGCGCTCCAGGACGACGTACTGCACGGCCAGATGTCCCGCCAGCCCGACGGCGATCAGTGTCGCGACGACCGGCCGCCATCGCCCGCTCGGCGCGCTGACCAGGTGCCGCAGCGCGTCGGCGACGGGGATGGCGAGCAGCGCGTAGGCGGGCAGCAGAAAGCGGGGGGCGGCGTATTCGATCAGGAACAGATAGGGAACGGCGGCCGTCGTGGCGCACAGGAGCGGTACGAGGGTGTGGGCGGTGCGTCCGGCGCGCACGGCGACCGTGAGGCCGAGGGCGGCGAGCAGCGGGAGCACGAACCACCACAGGGTCACCGCCGGGTTGGGCATCTCCGCGGTGCAGGGGCGGCACAGGGTGCGTCCGACGAGGCTGCGCAGCTGGTCGTCGACGGCGTTGTGCCAGCCGAGTCCGCCCTGGATCCGGGAGGCCTCCGCCAGCCGCTCACCCAGGCCGCCGTGGCTGACGAACGCCTCGATCACCCACGTGACGGCACCGGAGGCGAGTCCCGCCACCAGGGCGAGGGCGAGCCTCCATTGACGTATCGCGACAACCAGCAGGGGCAGCGCGATCCAGGCGGCGTCCGTGGGCCGCATCAACGCCATGAGCGCGGCGCCCACCGCGACGCCCCACAGGGCCCGCCGGTCCTGTCGGTCGGAGCGGGCACGCAGGAGGCAGCCGACGCAGACCAGGGCGCCGATCGCGACCCAGTAGTTGGGCATCGCCTGCGGGGCGTAGAAGAGGGTCACCCACAAGGTGGCGAACAGGGCGCCGGCGGTGGCGAGGACGCCGGCCGGGAACAGTCCGCGCCAGGTGCGCAGGGCGAGGTAGAGGCCGACTCCGGCGAGCAGCGCGAGGTAGACGCGCAGCAGTGTGGTGGACGTCGACCAGGAGGCGATGGGAGCCACCAGCACCGACACTCCGCGGGCACGCGGGGCGCTGAAGAAGGCGGCCGGTGCCTGGGTGCCGACCTGGCTGACGTACACGGTTTCGTCCCAGCCGAGGCCCATGGAGGGGTGGACGAGCGCGAGCTGGGCGAGGGTGAAGGCGCCGGCGACCGCCGCGAGCGGGCCCCTGCCGCGGGCCCAGCCGAACGCACCGGGCACGGTCGCCTCGTCGCGTCCTCCCCTACCGACGAGCATGGCGTTCGACCCGTGCGCCATGGTCCACCCCTCACCCCTGTATGTCGTGGGCTGCCTCCGCCCGCCAGCCGGAAGGACTGGAGGCGGGAGCCCCGGAAACATGGACAAAGTATCCCGGGCAGGGCATTGCAATCTCTCTGTGTGCGCCCAGGAGCGTGACGCCCGATGTCAGTCGTGCGGGAACGAATGGTGCTCGTGGGCGACCAGCCAGCGGCCGTCCTCCTTGCGCAGGCCGAGGGTGAGCCGCAGGCGCAGGGTGGGGCGCTCGGTGAGTTCCTCCGGGGTGCCGCAGCGCAGCAGGGCGTGTGCGTAGGCGACGTCGGACCCTGCGGTGATGTCCAGGGACTCGATGTCGAAGGAGGCGCCCTGGGCCTGCCAGGCGAAGAACGGCGGCCAGCTCGCGCGGTAGGCGTCGAGGCCGTGGATGCCCTCGTGGGGCGGCGGTACGTCGTACATGACGATGTCCTGGGCGTGATCGGCGAGTACGCCGTCGAGGTCGCCCCGGTGGACGGCTTCGGCCCAGTTCGTGATCAGGGTGCGGATCCGCGCTTCGTCGTCCGACATGGCGGCGGCTCCCTCCTTGTCGGTGGCTCTGCGTTGACGCGACCTCGTCCTTCACCGACTCCCCGCATCGGCGCAACTCATCGCCGGGCAGGGTGCCACACTCTGCTGTGTGCCTGTGACCTTCGACGACCTCCTCACCCGCGCCCGTGGCCTCGCCTCGGGCCGCCGCCGCTGCGTCCTCGGTATCGCGGGCAGCCCCGGCGCGGGCAAGACGACGCTCGCCGAGACCCTCGTACGGGAGCTGAACGCGTCCGGGGAGCAGTGGGTCGCGCACGTCCCCATGGACGGTTTTCATCTGGCCGACGTCGAGTTGGACCGGCTGGATCTGCGGGAGCGCAAGGGCGCACCCGACACCTTCGACGCGGCGGGGTACGCGGCGCTGCTGCGGCGGCTGCGGGAGGAGGTCGACGGCACGGTGTACGCGCCGGGCTTCGAGCGGGTGCTGGAGCAGCCGATCGCGGGCGCGATTCCGGTGCCGCCGACGGCCCGGCTGGTGGTGACCGAGGGCAACTACCTGTTGCTGGGGACGGGGGCGTGGGCGCGTGTCCGGGCGCAGTTGGACGAGGTGTGGTTCTGCGAACTGGACGAGGAGGAGCGGATCCGGCGGCTGATCGCCCGGCACGAGGAGTTCGGCAAGGGCCATGCGGAGGCGGTGGCGTGGGTGCTGGGCACGGACCAGCGCAACGCCGACCTGGTCGACGCGACCCGGGACCGCGCCGACCTCGTCGTCCCCACGTCCCTGCGGCTCAGCCGCGCAGGGTGAGCAGCGGTTCCCCTCGCTCGTCGCCGGCCGGTTCCCCGATCACGGCGGTGAAGGCCTCGGTCCGTACCGCCAGCCCCTGCTCCCCGAGCTCGAACGCCGGGGAGAACGGGCCCCCGGCGCCGTAGCGCACAGCGAAGACGTGCAGGTCACCGGGAGCGCCCGGCGCCGGTTCGGCCTCCAGCGCGGTGGACGCGACCAGGTGACGCCAGCCCGCGTCCGGGTTGCCGTAGCCGCGCGGATCGGCGGCCAGGGCGAAGGCCGCCAGTTCCTGGGTCGTCTCCGAGCGGGCGTCGAAGTGGTCCGTGCGCTCCGCCTCCGGGTGGGTCAGACGGAGTTCACCCGCCGCCGTCACCTCGCCGGTGGCGACCCTGCGCACACGGTCTCCGTCGTCGGCGGCGTACGGCAGTCCGGCGAGCAGGTACGGCGATCCCGGCAGCAGTTCGACGGCCACCGTCATCCACAGCCGCGTGCCGTCGGTGACGTACAGGGACCGGACATGGCGCAGGACGTGGTCGCGGCCGACGACCGGCTTGCTGACCAGCTTGGCGCTCAGGCCGTCGGCGCTCAGGTCGCGGACGCGGACCTCGCCCATGGGGCGGCAGTGCAGGAAGCCGTCCGTGACCGGGCCGAAGCCGTGCTGGCGGTTGACGGCGGCGGGCAGGTAGTAGGTGCCGCCCGCCTCGACCACCGCCGGGGTCATCCGGTCGTCGAAGGCCACCGAGACCGTGCCCGAGCGCAGTTGGTGGCGGGCCGCCGACGTGGCCGGCTCCCGGTGCCAGCGTGTGCCGTCCTGGATCTGCCAGATCAGCATCCACGCGAAGTGGCCGTCGATCCCGCCGTCCGCCTGCGCCGCGTGCCTGCCCCAGCGGGTGTCGCCCCGGTAGCGGCCGAGGTCGGCGCCGATACGGCGGCTGAAGTAGCGCAGGCCCAGGACCGATTCGAAGCCGGAGTGCTGTTCGCTGTAGCGGGGGCCGCCGTTGTCGAAGCCGCCGGTCGTCAGGCGGGCGTCGATGTAGCGGGCGAGCGTGTCGCCGTCCTCGGCGAAGATCTCCTCGCCGCTGACCCGGTGGGCCTGGGCGAGGAAGGACAGGGAGATCGGGCCGTAGTTGTTGTCGTAGGCGCCGCCGTGCTCGGGGGGCAGCAGGGCGCCCCGGTCGCGCACCCGGTGGGCGCGGATCTTGTCGGCGTACAGCTCCAGCGACCGTGCGCGGACACCCTCGCCCTGTTCTTCCGGCAGATGACGGGCCAGCATCAGGCCGCCGACCACACAGCCGATGGCCTGGTTGCCCGCTTCCTGCGGGTTGAAGAAGGTCGCCTCGGTCAGCCAGCGCCAGTAGCCGTGCGCCAACTCAAGCAGCTCGGTGCGCTGTTCGTCGTCGACCAGGCCGTCCGTCGTGTCCAGCAGATTGACCGTCTGGAGCAGCGCCCACACGGTGCTGGGCCAGTCCCCGATGGGGTGTGCGCCCGCCGCGAGGGTGTAACGGGCGTACGGCAGGCGGGAGTTGCGCTCCCTCAGATTGGGATAGCCGGGGTTGTCCTCGGTGTACACCCGCTCGCGCAGATGGAAGGCGAGGCTGCGGCGCACCGCCTGAGGCAGTCGTGGGTCCCCGGTGCGGTGCCAGGCGAAGGCGAGCAGCGAGGTGATGCCGAGCGAGGTGTCGCCGATGTCGTCGACGGCGTCGGGGTGTTCGAGATTGCCGTCCGGCGTGATGCGGGCCAGGGCCTGCTCGGTGACGTCGGCGAGGACGGCGTCGTATGCCTCGGGGGTGTCCGGCAGGTCGTGCAACGGGCCGCGCTGGTGTGGGAGATGCATCTGTCTGTCCTCAGCCCTTCATACCGGAGGAGGCCTTGGCGTGGGTCGTCGGGGTCAATTGACAGGTGCGGGCCGGCGGGCGCGCAGTGCGACGGTCAGTGTGTGCGGGCCGAGTCCGCCGATGTAGACACGGTTCCCGGTCGTGGCATCGGTGCCGCCCACCACGGTGTAGTCCTGCCCCGGGTCGTACCGCAGTACGTCGCTCCGGTCCGGCCCGGCCAGCGGTTCGCCCGCCTCGACGCCTACCTCGACCCGGATCTCGTCGCCGGCGACCCGATAGGTGAGCGGCCCGGTCGTCAGGCACCAGCGTCCGTCGCCGATCGGTACGGCGCCCCCCACCACACCGCCCGGCCGGAAGGTCAGTTCGAGGCCCCAGGGCACCCGTGGTCCGCTGATGTCGATCCGCAGGTCGGCGCCGTCTTCCTTCAGCTCCACGTCGACGCGGGTCGTGTGGGAGACCTCGTCCCGAGGCCGGTCCGGGAAGGCCATCGCGGCCGAGAAGCGTCCCTCGTCCACCAGCCGATAGGCGCCGTCGTCCCGCCTCTGGTCCGTCGGGAGCGGCTGGTAGTAGGCGGCCGTGAGGGTTTCGGTGAGCCGGTACCGATTGTCGGCGAGCTGTTGCATGTCGGCGGCGCGGAACGGGCCCAGGTCGAAGAACCCCCGCGTCAGACGGACCGCGTCGAGGACGGCGTCGCCGGCGAACAGGCGCAGGAAGGTGGGATTACAGGCTAGGCCCGAGCGGATGCGCCGGTGCTCGGGCACGTCGGAGCCGCCGTACACCACCGTGTGCGCGGTCGCCGAGGCGCGTGCGGCGAGGCGTGCGGTGGTGAGGTACCGGTCGCGCGGAAGGGGCTCCACGGTCGGGGCCGGCAGGGCGAGGCACAGGTCCGGGGTGAGAAGGGTCTCGGCGAGCAGGTCGGGGTCGTCGATACCGCCGGCGGCCGCCAGCCGCGCCACCCGGGCGAAGTCGCCCCGGCCGGTGCGGATCGCGAGCAGCCGGTAGTGCGGCAGGTAGGGCGCCAGGGGGAACGGGTGGTTCTGGTCCTGCCGTCGCGAGTGGACGGTCTCCACCGTGCCGTCCGGCCTGATGAGGTGCAGGGTCGTGGCGAGATTGCGTTCGACGGCGTACAGCAGGTCGGCACGGCCGAGCACTTCGGCCAGCAGCAGCAGCGACGGGTTGGACACGTGGGCCGCGTAGTTGGCGCTGCGTTCCGAGTACAGGCCCTCCGCGTCGATGTCGACGCCCTCGGCGAGCCACTCCTCGACGCGGTCGAGCAGCCGGTCGTCCGGGAACGACCGGTGCAGCCGGGCCAGCGCCGCGCTCAGCTCCCAGCGGTGGTTCGGGGTGTGCACCCCGCCGGTCAGGAGACTGCCGGTGGCGGCACCGGCGATCTCGGCGAGCGCGGCCGTGACGTCGCGCAGTTCGGGCCCCGCGCCGGTGGCGAGGACGTGCGCGTCGCACACGTCGTTGACGGTGAACGCGGAGTCCGGCGGTGACTGCACGTTGTCGCCGCCGGCGAAGAGGCCGGAGGCTGTCTGCACGGCCAGCAGGGCACGGAGGTGGGCCATCGTGGCCGCGACGGCCTGCCTGCTGCCGTGCAGTGCCGAGTCCGGGGAACGGTACGCCGCGACCAGGGTCTTCACGCGGCGTGCCAGAGCGCGGTGGGTCACTCCGGCGAGTTCTTCGTCGGGGCCGGCCGCCAGCGGGGCGGCCAGCCGGTCGGCGGCGCGGGCCGCCGACCGGACGAACTCGTGGTCGAGCGGGGTGGGCACGGTCAGTCCTTGAGTCCGGCGTTGATGTTGGCGTTCATGACGTAACGCTGGAACACCAGGAAGACGACGATCAGCGGGATCATGGAGATGACCGATCCGCCGAGCAGCACCGACCAGTTGATGTTCTGCGCCCCGACGAGGCTCTGGATGCCGATCTGCACGGTGAACTTGTTGGGGTCGTTGAGCATCAGAAGCGGCCAGATGTAGTCGTTCCACCGCCACTGGAAGGACAGGATGGCGAGCGTCAGCATGATGGGCCGGGAGATCGGCACCATGATCCTCAGGAAGATCGACAGTTCGCGAGCGCCGTCGATGCGGGCGGCCTCCACGAGTTCGTCGGGGACCGTCAGGAAGAACTGGCGGAACATGAAGCATCCGGTCGCGGTGAGCACGGCCGGGAGGATGACGCCGGCGAACGAGTTGTAGAGGCCGAGGTCGCGGACCACCAGGAACTCCGGGGCGAGCATGACCTCGCCGGGCAGCATCGTGGTGGCCAGGATGCAGATGAAGAACGCCTTCAGCCATTTGTTGTCGTACTTGGCCAGGGCGTACCCCGTGCAGCAGCTGGCTCCCACCGTGAGGATCGTCGTGATCACGCACACGATGGTCGTGTTGATGAAGTACTGGGAGAAGTTGGCGCTGCGCCACGCCGTCAGGTAACCCGACAGGGTGGGGTCGTCCGGAACCAGCGTCAGCGGATAGGAGAACAGGTCGCTGGCCGGCTTGAGGGAGCTGAGGATGAACCACAGCACCGGCAACCCGTACAGGCACGCCATGATCCACAGCAGTGTCGTCGCGGGCACCGCCCGCCGGAGCCCACCGCTGCCCGCCCTGCGGGGCCGCCTTGTGGAGACGGCCCGTCCGGGATCGGCGTCGACCGGGCGTGGAAGGTCTGTGGTTGTCATCGGTTCTCCACCCGCCGGTTGACGATCAGCTGGATGATCGCGACGGCCATCAGAATGAGCATCAGCGCGAAGGACGCGGCGCTCGCGTAGCCGATCTGGCCCCGTTTGAAGCCGGTCTCATAGATGTACTGGACAAGCAGGTTGTTCGACGTTCCGGGTCCGCCGTTGTTGAGGGCGACGAACACCGGGTATTCCTTCATCGCGTTGATCGTGTTGAGCAGGATGACGATGAACGAGGTGGGCGCGATGCTCGGCAGGGTGATGCTGATGAACTGGCGCCAGGGGCCGGCGCCGTCGAGCGAGGCCGCCTCGTAGTACGACACGGGTACGTTCTTGATCGCCGCGATGAACAGCAGCATCGAGAAGCCCGTCCAGGCCCAGGATGCCGCCATCACCACGACGATCAACGACAGGTCCGCGTTCGACTGCCACGGAACGGCACTTCCGCCGAGCTTCTCGATGACGTAGTTGACCAGTCCGAAGTTCTCACCGAACAGCCACCGCCACAGGACACCGACGACGATGGGCGACAGAAGCCACGGGATGAAGAAGATGACGCGGGCGACCGACGCGCCCTTGGCGTGCTTGCTCACCACCAAGTTGGCGGCGAACAGCGAGAGCGCGAAGTTCAGCGGAACGAAGAGCACGGTGTACAGCAGCGTCCGGGTCAGCGCCCCGTAGAAGGTGGAGTCCCCGAACAGGTTCTGGTAGTTGTCCAGTCCGATGAACTGGAACGCCCCTACACCCGTGTAGTTCGTGAACGAGTAGACGAGCCCGATCACCGCCGGCCAGACGAAGAACAGCGCGAAGAGCACGACATTGGCCGCGATGAGGACGAGCGGCGCGATGGTGTAGGTGTTGCGTCTCCTGCGCGGGCTCACGGACACGTCCGAGGCGCGTTTTGTCATCTTCCCGACTCCGTGCTGGTGGAATGGATTCCCTGTGGGCTCACGCCATGAGCCCGGCATCACATGGGCGACAGGGCCGGGCGGCGGTTCGACCCCGCCGCCCGGCCCTGTGGCTTACGATCCGCCGCCGACCTGCTGGTTGTAGCCGGCCACGATGTTCTCCAGGGCCTTGTCGGCCGACTGCTGGCCGTTGATCGCCTTGCCGAGCTCCGTCTTGGTCGGGTCCTCGGTGAGGCTCTTGCCCTTCAGCACCCAGTCCGTCTGAGCGGAGTTGAAGTAGCCGGAGATCGGGTCGTAGAGCGGGATCGACTCGTTGTACAGCTTGAACGCCGCCTGAGCCGCCTCGGACTTGAAGGGGTACTTCGGGTTCAGACCGGTCTCGACCGGCAGGAACCCGGACGCCTCGCACAGCGCCTGGTAGTGGGCCGGCTCGTACAGCCAGGACAGGAACTTCGTCGCGGCGGTGGCCGCGTCGCCGTTGTTGTTGAAGCCCACCGTCATGCCGCCGCTGTTGACGTCGCTGGCCTGCACCGGCTGGGCCGGAGTCGGGACGCTCGCCCAGTCGAACTTCTTGATGCTGTCCGCGAAGGCGGGAACCTGCCACACGCCGGACCAGTAGGCGACCACGTCACCGCTCTGGAACATGGCCGACGGGTCGGCGCCGCTGGTCCACACCGACTTCGGCATGGTCTTGTCGTCGTTCCATCCGACGAAGGTGTTCACGGCCTTCTTGGTCGCCGCGTCCACCGAGAACTTGCCGGAGTCGTCGGCGTGGACGTACTTCCCGCCCATCTCGTACACCATGGCGCGGAGCCGGGACGGCGACTGGTCGAACGTCAGGGAGTACTTGGCGCCGGTCTTCTCCCGGACCTCGTTCGCCGCCTTGATGAAGTCGGTCCAGGTCCAGGTCTTCTCGGGCGAGGTCGGGAAGGAGACGCCGGCCTTCTCGAAGAGCGACTTGTTGATGAACATGCCGGACGCGGTGACGTCCGAGGGGATGGACAGCACCTTCCCGGACGAGTCCTTGGCGAGGAAGTTGGCGTTGATCTTGTTGCTCTTGTTGTTGGCGATGGAGCTGAGGTCGATCAGCTTGTTCGACCAGATCGGGTCCAGCGCCGGGACGGCCGCCACGTCGGGCAGAGAGTTGGCCTGCGCGGCGTTGTGGAGCTTCGCCGTGTAGCCGTCGTAAGGGATGTTGACGAGCTTGATGTCGACGCCGGCTTCCTTCTTGTACTGCGCCACCATCTTCTTCCAGCCCGCGTCCTGCCCCGGAACCGTGGAGATCCAGAACGTCAGCGACTTGGAGTTGCCGCCCGAGCCGGAGTCCGACCCGCAGGCGGAGAGCAGCAGGGCACCTGCCGTGGCCACGGCAGCGAGGGGGACCAGGCGGCGTATGCCGCCGCGGCCGAGTCGGCGGGAGCGCCGCGCACCTACATTGATCATCTTCGATCCCTTTTTCGTCACAGGGGACGGAGCACGGCGCCGACCGAGGCGGCACTGATGCATTTTGCAGGAAAGGTGGCTTTCCGGGGGCGCGGCCTCGCCCGGCCGCGTCATCCTCACGGGCGAGGGTCCCCGGCCGTTGTGGCCGTCACCGCACGGGCACGCCCTCGTGCGGTTGCCGTACGTCGAGTACCGGCAGGACGCTCGCTCCAAGCCGGCGTCCCGGCCGACTTAGAAAGCGCTTGTCCGGACATTGGCAGACCGAGCCGGAACCCGTCAATCCTTGGCCCCCGCGGCGTCGGTCACGGTTTGGACTCCTCGGGCGACCGCGAGCCGGGAAGCACCCACCACGGTGCCGAGATCGCCGACCGTGCTGCTCACCACCTCGGTGGGCCAGCTCAGGCGTGCCATCTCGGCCCGCACCCCCGGCAGCAGCTGCGGATCCGCGCCGGTGCTGCCGCCCAGGACGATCAGTCCGGGGTCCAGTACGGCGGTCACGGCGGCGGCGAGGCGGCCGATGTCGGCGGCGTGGCGGTCCACGACCGTACGGGCCGTGGCTCGGCCCTCCTGGGCGAGGGCGAAGAGCTGCTCGGCGGTGCGGGGGCAGGACCCGTCGGCGTCCGGCCAGGCCTCGGCGGCCCGGCGCAGCAGGGAACGGGCGCCGATGTACTCCTCCAGGGCGTCCTGGTGGGGCTCCCGGCCCTCGTCCCAGGGGTACGGCAGCCGGGCGAGCTCACCGGCGGCGCCGTTCGCCCCGCGCAGCACCTGGCCGCCGACAACGATGCCGAGGCCGATACCCACGCCGATCCGCAGATAGCCGAAGGTGTTCCGGCCACGGGCGGCGCCCTCGTGGAGCTCGGCGAGCGCGGCGCAGTTGACGTTGTTCTCGAGGTGGACCGGCACGCCCCGGGGCAGGGCGACGGCCATGGCGTCGAAGAGGGGGCCGGCCTTGGCGGTCGCGGGGCGCTGGCCTACGCCCCCCTCCCCCGCCGGCACATCGCCGACGGCGAAGACGATGGAGCGCAGCGGGGCGCCGTCGGGCAGCGCGAAGACGGCCTCGCGCACGACGTCGGCGGCCTCGTCCCGGGAGCCGGTGGCCTGGGCGAGCAGGGTGCCGTCCAGGGCGCAGCCGCGTACCCGGGTGAGGGCGGGGCCGAGGTCGACGGCGAGCACCGCACCGGCCGCCGGTCCGAGTCCGTAGACGGCGGCGGAGCGTCCGGTGGCGCCGGAGGCGGTGCCTGAGTGTGCGGCGAGATGGGCGCTCTCCAGTTCCGCGACGGCGGAGGACACCGTCGGCTTGGACAGGCCCGCCAGGCTCGCGAGCTGCGGCCGGGTCGCCGTGCCCGCCCGGGCCAGCACGGCGAACACCGCGCTCGCGCTCTCGGTCAGGCGGGGTGCTTCCGCCACGTCGTGTTCCACAGTTCTCCCACGCGAGGTCGAGCGCCGCGCTCCGGGGTCGTACCTCTCCACGGGATGCGGCGATGGGATGCCATGACGTCAGGCGCTCCCGCCCCGCGGGGCCCTCTCGGGCCCGCCCGGTGGTCGAGTGCGCGATTTCTCTTGACGCACTGTACTTCGTTAGTTAACTTCCTAACGAAGTCACGGTACTCGCCTGCCGTGGTCCGTCAGAGGCCCGTCCCGGGGCTTCCCTAAATTTTTCAACTGCCCTTCCTCCCGACACGGTTTCGCCCGCCGTCGCAGCACAGTGCAACGACGAAAGAGGATCCGTGCAGGACGCTTCACCTTCTGGCCCTCTCGTGGTCGGTATCGACGTGGGCGGCACCAAGACGCATCTGCGCGCCTTCGCGGGCGACACGCCGGTCGCCGATCACGTCCGCTCCAGCAGTGGCTGGCGGCCGCACGACCCCGTGGCCGCCGCCGGCTGGCTGGCCGTGCTGGCCGCCGAGGCCCTGCCGGCGGGTTCGCGCCCGTCCGCTCTGGCCGTGGGCGGTCACGCCTGCGAGACCTCCCGTCAGTGCGCCCAGATCCGTACCGCGCTGGAACTCCACTTCGACGCGCCCGCACTTGTCGTGGGCGACGCCGAACTCCTCGTCCCCGCGGCGGGCCTGGACAAGGGCGTCGGCCTGGTGGCCGGCACCGGTTCGGTCGCGGTGGGGCGCTTCGCCGACGGCCGCCCCGTCCAGGTCGGCGGCTGGGGCGCGGTCCTCGGCGACGAGGGCGGCGCCGCCGGTCTCGTCCGCGAGGCCGCACGCGCCGTGTGGGCGGCCCATGACCGCGGGGAGGAGCCCGACGCCCTCGCCCTCATTCTCGTCGCCTCCTTCGAGGTCGCCGAAGTCCCGGCGATCGGGGCGGCGTTGGAAGCCGCCGAGGACATCTCCGCCGAGTGGGGCCGGCACGCCCCGGCCGTGTTCGCCGCCGCCGAGGCGGGTTCGCCGCTCGCCCGTGCGGTGATCGCCGACGGCGGCCGGTCGCTGGCCGCGCTCGTCGAACGGCTCGCCGCGCGCGGGGTCGTGGTGGACGACGTCGTGATCGCGGGCAGCACCGTGCTCGCCCAGCCCGCCCTGTACGACGCCTTCACCTCCGCCCTCACGGACAGGGTGCCCACAGCCAGGCCACAGCCGCTGCGGATGCCGCCGGTCGAGGGGGCGGTGGCGCTGGCGCGTTCACTTCTGTGACACCTGCCGGACGGCGGGCCCACCCTCGTCCGACACAACTCGCCCGTAGATCTTCGCTCGTAAGCCTCATGGGGCGTCGCACGACTCGTACGTCCTCCCCGCCCCACAGGCTGTCATCGCACGACATCCCCGGCCGAAGGGTCGAAGAACTCAAGAGAGGCAGCAGCATGCCGTCATCCGCCGGGCCCCGGTCCACCGCGCCGGTCAGTGAACTCGCCGTGAACAGAAGGGGATTCCTCCGGACCTCCCTCGGTGTCTCGGCCGGTGTCCTGGCCGCGCCCACCTTCGCGGCGTGGCTCGGCGCCGCCGACGCGAAGGCCGCCACGACCGCCGCCGCGTTCGTCGACGACTACAAGACCAACGTCACGGCGAACCTGACGCCCGAGACCAACGCGGTGGTCCGCGCCCTCGGCGGCTTCGCGAAGGTCTGGAAGACCGGCGGCGCCTGGAACACGGGCATACCGCTGATGCCCGAGGTGCTGCGCGCCAACATGCGCTACTGCGCCCGCATCACGGCCACGCGCACGGACGCCCAGGCGAAGGACGCGTTCATCTACGACCGCCAGCACCAGAGCTACTCGGTGATCGGCGGCCTCGGCCCGCTGGCCGAGCTGTACAAGTCGGGTGCCAAGGCGGTCACGTCCATCACCAGCGCGCCGGACGGCACCCCGGCCGCGAAGATCAGCGACACCCTGCCCGCAGACGCCCCGGCCGGATCCGCGCTCGGCGCCGGGTCGTACGACTCGGCCCTCGGTCAGGTGGCCAAGCTGGTCGACACGGTGCGCGGCCCCTTCGCCTCCAGCAACCCGGCCAAGTTCGCCTTCCAGTACCCGCGTCCGTGGCGCATGAACGAGGACAGCGAGGTCGTCGACACCGGGAAGAAGGACGCGTTCGGCTTCCCCGTCTACGAGTCGGACGTGATCGTCGCCCCGCAGCTGCTGCGGCAGCGCGGCGAGACCCCGGCCGAGGACGGTGGCTTCCCCAGCGGGCACACCAACGCCATCCACCTGGCGGCCCTGGCCTTCGCATACGCCGTCCCCGAGCGCTTCCAGGAGATGGTGACCCGCGCCTTCGAGCTCAGCCACACCCGCATCGTGTCGGGCATGCACTCCACGGTCGACGTCATCGGCGGCCGCGTCATGGCCACCGCCCTGGCCGCCGCCGCCCTCGCCGACCCGGCGAACGCGCCCCTGAAGAAGGCGGCACGGGCCCAGGCCCTGGCGTACTTCCAGGAGCAGACCGGCACGACGGCCGACACGCTGTACACCTACGCGCACTCGGCGGGCACGGACACCGACCCGTATGCGGACCGTGCCGCGAACGCCTGCACGGTCAAGCCGAAGTTGACGTACGTGCTGAACCGGCGCGGCGGCGGCCGGCCGCTCACCGTCCCGAAGGGCGCGGAGGTGCTGCTGGAGACGCGGCTGCCGTACCTCGACGCGGAGCAGCGGCGCGAGGTGCTGCGGACGACCGCGCTGCCCTCGGGCTACGTCCTGCTGGACGGCTGGGAGCAGTGGGGCCGGCTCAACCTGTTCGCGGCGGCCGACGGTTACGGTGCCTTCGACTCGGCGGTGACCGTCACGCTGGACGCCTCGGCCGGCGGCTTCGGCGCGGCCGACAGCTGGCGCAACGACATCGACGGCGACGGCGGCCTCACCAAGCGCGGCACCGGCACGCTGACCCTGACCGGCCACAACCGGTACACCGGCGGGACCGTGCTGGCGGACGGTGTCCTCGTCGCCGCCTCGGCGCACGCCCTGGGCCACGGCGAAGTGCGGGTCACCGGCGGCACCCTGCGGGTGGCCACCAAGTCGACCGTGAAGATCCACGGCACGTACGCGCAGGAGTCGGCCGCGCTCGAGGTGACGCTGCGTTCGGGTCGCGGTCCCGCCCTGGAGGTCACGCGGCGGGCGGTGCTCGGCAAGGGCAGCTCGCTGTCAATGCGGCTCGACGCCGACAGGCCGCCGGCCGCGGGGAGCACGGTGCGTGTGATCGGCGCTCCGGTGCTGCGCGGCCAATTCGACCGTATCGAGCTGAACTCGGACACGCTGCGGGCCGTACCCGTCTACACGGCGGATGGTCTGTCGGTACGACTCCTGAAGCGGTAACGCCCCGACGTGGCGGGAGCTGATGCAGAGTAGCCCCATGAGGCGGCTCTGGATCACTCCCGTCACCGCGCGGCCGGTGTCACCGCGGGGCGGATGATGACGCGCGAACAGCGGGAACTGGTCCTCGATCCCGGGACGGAGGGACACCCTCCGCCGACCGTGACGGCGGTGGCCTCGCCACGCCCGTCGCGCAGGCGCCTGCTGGTGCCGCTGCTTGTGGTGCTGCTGCTCGCCCAGATGGCCGTGGCGATGGTGACCACCGCGGTGCAGCAGACGCCGACCATCGACGAGCCCGTGTATGTCGGCACGGCCGCCGCCTATCTGCACGACCACAGCCTGCGTTACAACCCCGAGCATCCGCCGCTGGGGAAGCTGGTCATCGGCGTCGGTGTGGCGCTCGCCGATCCGCATGTCGACCGGCCGCTGGCGAGCGATCAGGGCGTGATGGGGCGGCATCTGCTGTACAAGTCCGGCAACGACCCGTGGCAGCTGATGTTCTGGGCCCGCCTTCCGGTGATCGTGCTGACGCTGCTGTTCGGGCTGGTCGTGTTCGCCTTCGCCCGTGAACTCGTGGGCGCGGCGGGTGGTTTGACGGCGCTCGCGCTGTACGCCTTCTCCCCCGACGTCATCGCCCATGGCTCCCTCGCCACACTCGACGTACCGGCGGCCGGTTTCCTGCTGACCTCGGTGTGGCTGCTGTGGCGGGCGCGGGACCGGCCACGGCTGTATCTGCCGCTCGCCGGGGTGGCGTTGGGTGCGGCCCTGGCGACGCGGATGAGCGCGCTGGCGGCGGTTCCGGTGCTGGTGGTGCTCGCCGGGGTGTCGGTGTGGACAGCTGAGGCGAACGGGCGCCGGGCAGGCGCGTGGAACGACCGTCGTAGGGCGCTGCTCCGGGCCGCCGCGGGCGCGGGCGTGCTGGCGCTGGCCGCGATCGCCGTCGTATGGGCCACCTATCTGGCCGTCGACCCGCGGCTGCGCTGGACGCCGCAGCAGCATGTGCCGTCGGTGAGCGGACTGCGGGGGCTGCTGGTCGATCTGCTGCCGCTGCCGGAGGCGTACCGGGACGGTATGCGCATCCAGTTCGGGCTGGAGACCCGGCCCTGGGAGAGCTTCCTGTTCGGGCGGGTGTACACGGGGTCGCTGTGGTACTACCTCCCGGCGGCGCTGCTGGTGAAGACGCCACTCGGCATGCTCGTACTGTGGGCGGCCGGCGCCGTCGCACTGCTCGCGGTTCGGCGGCTGCGGCCCGCGGCGCCGTATCTGCTGCTCGCCCCCGCCGTCCTGTCGGCCGCTGCCATGGAGGGGACGCGGGACTTCGGCACGCGGTACGCCGTCTTCGTGCCGATGTTCCTCGCGGTGGCGGCGGCCGGTGTCCTGGCACTGCGGTGGCGGTGGCGGTTCGTGGCGACGGGCGCGCTGGTGCTGTTCGTGGCGGTCAGCTCGCTGCGGACGTTTCCCTACTATCTGCCGTATTCCAACGAGGCGTTCGGCGGGCCCGCGAAGACACATCTGCGGCTGCACGACTCCAATGTGGACTGGGGCCAGGATCTGGGACGGCTCGCGGACCGGCTGCGGGAGCGCTATCCGGGTGAGCGGATCTGGCTGGTGTACAAGGGCAGCGGGGTGCCGTCGTACTACGGCATCGACGCGACCGACCCGCGCACTGTGCCCGCCCGTGAGGTGCGCGGGCTGCTGGTCGTGTCGGACTCCAAGGTCGCCAAGGCGAAAGGGCGGCTGGCCGAGCTGATCGACGGCAGTCGCCCCATCGACACAGTCGGTCACTCGATCACGATCTACCGACGGTGACGGTGGGGTCTGCCGCGCTGGAGATGCCCTCGCACAAGCCCTGGTCACCACGGTGTGTGAGCTATGTTGAACGACTGTGGGAGACAAAGGAGGCGCACCGGTGCCATCGCCGCAGCAGGCACGTGCACAAGCGTCCGCGATCACCTCGGGCAAATCGGCTCCGGAGGCGGAGGCCGCTCCGAGTTCCCAGCTCAGGACGCTGTTCGACCGGCCGCGGCTGTCGCCGGGACAGCGGCGTATCGCCCAGTACCTGATCGAGCACATCACCGAAGCGGCGTTCCTCTCGATCACCGATCTCGCCGAGCGGGTGGGCGTCAGCCAGCCCTCGGTGACACGGTTCGCCGCGGCGGTCGGCTTCAGCGGTTACCCCGCGCTACGGGAGAAGCTCCAGTCGATCGCGCTCGGCACGCTCGCCGGCGGCCCTCCGGCGGCCGAGGAGAACCAGGGCAACGAACTGCAGGCGGCCGTTGACGCCGAGATCGAGAACCTGGAGAACCTGCGACGGGACTTCGCCGATCCCGACCAGGTGATCGACACCGGCCGCAAGCTGTCGGAGTCGACGCCGCTGACCGTCCTGGGCCTGCGCATCTCCGTGTCCCTCGCCGAGTACTTCGCGTATGCGGCTCGCCGGGTCCACCCGGACGTACGGCTGGTGACGCGGGGCGGCAGCGTCGCCTATGACGCACTGCTGCAGTCCCGTGAGGCGGGCGGCACGTGGGTGCTGGCGTTCTCCATGCCCCGGCACGCCCAGGAGACCCTCAACGCCGTCCAGGTCGCGCGCAACGCCGGATTGAAGGTCGCGCTGATCACCGACCTGGCGCTCGGACCGGTGGCCGACGAGGCCGACGTCACCTTCGCCACCGGCACCGGCTCCCGGCTGGTCTTCGACTCCTACGCCGCGCCCGGCGTGATCGCCGCGGCGCTGCTGCAGGCCATGACCGACGCCGACCCCGAGCGCACCCAGGCCCGGCTCGAGGAGTACGAGCAGATCTCCGACCAGCACCAGTTCTTCCTCAGGGACTGAGCGCCGACACCCCCACAGCACGCCCCACAGGGGATCACAAGGGCACCAATCGCCCCAAACTACGCATGAATGTTTTCATGCGTCTTGCAAAGCAGACGGCATATATAAATACTTCACACCCGGACGCCCGAAGCCGCCGACTCCTACCCGCGTCGGCGCCGAGGGTGTTCGAACGGGCATCGCCTGCGCGAGCGCCCGCGGCGGCCCCGGCCATCCCCTAGGCCGGGGCCGCCAAAACCGTCGGACCACCCCTCACGACGCCGCACACCCGGAAGCGATGATCATGCCCTTGACGACCACGCGCATCAGCCCGGACTGGCCCTGCCAGGTCAAGACCCCCGGCAGCTACGACTGGGAGCGCTCGGCGGCCAAGTGGCTGCGCGAACTGGTGCCGGCCCGCTACGCCAGCTACCCGGCCCTGATCCGCCACCCCGTCCTCCTCGCCCGGCACGCGCAGATCCAGGTCCAGCACGAGATACGCGTCGCCCGCACCGCCCTCCAGACCGCGCGCGCCGACCTGCCCGCACTCGGTCTGCCCGAGTCGGTCATCGAGCACACGATCAAGCTGTACGCGGCGGAGGTTCTCCAACTGCAGCACATCGCGCGCAGCGTGCGGGCGGTCACCCATGCCCTGGTGGACACCTCCGCGCGCTGACCGCCGGACGGGCAGGGGCAGGTTCAGCCGTTACCGGTACGGGATTCCAGGTCCCTGCGCGTGTCGTCGCCGTAGACACCGGTCTCGTCGCCGCGGATGCCGTACCAGAGCTGGAAGCGGGCGACCGCCTCGGTGAGGCCGGCGTCGTACTGTCCGCTGGTGGAACCGTCCTGGTAGACGTTCGGGATGCGCAGCAGCCGCTCCTGGAGGTCGGACACCTCGGGGCCTGCCGCTCCTTCGCGGAGGGTGCCGGCACCGTCGGGGTCGACTGCCGCACCGCCGCCCGCGGTGGGCGGGGCGGCGGACGTGGGCGGCGCGGCAGACGTAGGAGGCGCGTCGGGTGTGGGGGCGGCGGTGTCGGCGTCGTTCCGGTCGGGGAGCAGGAAGGCGCACCCGAAACCGATGACGGCGGCAGTGGCCGCGGTGACCACCA